>CAZOYZ010000164.1:0-4222 GCA_964584045.1 uncultured Prolixibacteraceae bacterium
TTGTTTGTTTTGGAGTTCCGGTTGAGATCGTCGAAAGGCACTACCAATCCGCACAGCAGGATCTGGGGAATGAGCAGTAACGGGATGGTGATGTAAATGGCAACGATCGAGCGCAACCTTTGTGAAAGCAGCAGGCCGATCAGGTTGGAAAGCAATGCGGAGGTGAAAAGGATCGCCCACCATTCCCCGAAAAGGTCACGAATACCGATAATCCGGTTGCCGGCCAGAATAAATAATAAGGTCTGAACCAGCGAGATCACTGCCAGAAAGATTATTTTTGACCAGATGTAGCTTCCGTAACTTAACCGGAGAAATTTCTCCCGTTTAAGCAGGGCACGATCCCTGAAGATCTCTTCGGCGCTGATGCTCATCCCCATAAATACCGACACGATGATCGCCATAAAAAAATAGATCATCAGGTTTTTATTCTCGAGCAGGGTATAACCATTGTCTCCGGGATAGCGGGTTAAACAGGAAACAATTGCTGCCAATAAGGGAGCCTCCAGAAAGGCGATCAGCAAAAACTGTTTATCAGACAGCTTTGTCTTCATGTTTCTCCTCAGGTAAATGACAATTTGTTTGAGACATCCGGGTCGTTTTTGTTCTGAGCCGGGAAGAGGGTCATTCCGTTTGACCTCCTGAAGGGACTGATGCTGAAGAAATCGCTGATGCCAGTCCCCGGGTTCAATTTTTCTTTGCCCGGTAAGCTGGCCGCTGTTGTCGAGGGTCTTGGAATCGATGATGCGCAGGATCACCTCCGGATTGACTGTTCCGCAGGATAAACAGGTGGCGACATCCCAATCGGCATAATTGACGGCCTGCTTGAAGTAGTTAATCGCTTCGATCGGGTTTCCGTCGTATACCGGATAACCGCCTTTATCGAGCAGCCAGAGCCGGTCAAACTGTTTGTAAATATCGGAAGAAGGCTGGTGAATGTTCAATACCACCAGCTTTCCTTTCAGGGTTTGTTCCTTTAACAGGGTGACCACTTTCTCCGAATCAACAGAGGAGAGTCCGGAGGTAGGTTCATCGAGCAGCAGTACTGCCGGCTCACGAATGAGTTCAAGGGCAATGTTTACCCGTTTCCTCTGTCCCCCGCTAATGGTTTTATCGAGCGGTGATCCGACTCTGAGATGCTTCACAGCCATGAGCCCGAGGTCATTGAGTAAGTTATCGATTTTTTGATCAATGGCCTCCCTGCTGAGGGTATCAAAACAGAATCTGGAGGTGTACCAAAGATTTTCATACACCGTGAGCTCACTGATCAGCAGGTCGTCTTGCGGAACAAATCCAATCAGATCCCTGGTCCCGGACAACTCTCTGCCATTCAGCGTAACCTGGCCGCTTGCCGGTTTGAGACTGCCGTTGAGCAACCCGATCAGGGTGGTCTTGCCTACTCCGCTTCCCCCCATGACGGCCACCAGTTCTCCGGCATGAAGATCGAAGGAAAAATCGTGCAACCCATGATCGCTGTTGGGAAACCGGAACTCCAGGTTACGGCCGGAAAGTACCAGTTTCTGCGGCGCAGTGGTCTCAAAGAGCTGAAGGATGTGATGATGATACCGGGCGTTACCCATCCTGTCCTTCAGGACACTGTTCGGCGGCCATTCCACAAACGTGTCCTGAAGCATCGGGACATCGTTCATGTAAAGCGGACTGTTTCCCGTAAATGCAACAACGAGGGTATTCCTGCCCGGGCTTTTCAGTATTTTCAGCTGGCCATCCGGAAAGCTGATCACTCTGACATTCGGATGAGGAACCCCTGCAATAAAGGAACGGAAGTCACCGGCAAGTTCCGGCGAAAGCCCGAACTTACAGGCTACATTTCGGAACAGTGAAAAATTAGTTTCAAACGATTCCCGGTTAATCGCCGAAAACTCCATAAACCGGAGCAACAGGTAAAAACGCTCTTCTGACTCCAGGCTTTCCTGTAACCGGGAGCAGATCGAATCAACGATTTGATCCTTGTCGAGTTCCGGGGTATGGTCATATAGATCGCGAAGGTCATTATGGAGTTTCAGGTAGATCTCAGAATTGCGGATGCCAAAAAAGCGCTGCAGATAATGAAGGATCCTGATCTGAGCCTTGTTATTGTCGATGCCGGCGATGGCACCGAACAAGGCAAACAGGTTCATTAACGCGGAAAGGACGATGTCATTCATAACTACTTATTCATGATGACCGGAGACAACTCTCCTTTCAGCTTGTCATACTCTTCCTGAGTCATCAACCCCAGGTCAAGCAGTTCCTTGGCTTCCTTCAGCTTCGCAATGGCCGCGTCCCGGGTCAACGGGGCATAAAGGCTTCTGATCTCTCCGGCAATCACTGCTTTTTCGTAGTCAAAAATGGTAAGATATTTATAGATACCGAACGCCCTTCCGTTGGGTTCTCCCAACAAAACGTTCAAAGCAAGCGGTTTTTTTGCACTTCCCTTATGAAAAACTTTCATCTCTGCAACGACCACGATTTCTTCCTGCATGTTTGCACCTACATTTTCGGCCCCTTCTCCGGGTGTAGTAGCGTTCAAAACCGTACTCATCCCACCTTGTTTGCCGTAAAAGATCATGGCATAATTATTCTGTGTCTGCGACCTGGCCACTCCAATGCCAACTTTATCGCCTGCACCTATTCCTGTCGTCGACGTTGTACTTCCCGACGGATATCCCAAGATCAAAGTATCCCCCACCTGCATCATAGTGCCGTCTGCCGAGATGTATCTTAAAACCCTTGTGTTATTTTTAATTTTCTGGTATACCTCTGAGTTCTGGGTATCATCAAACGTCAGTTCTTCGATCTGACTCTGAGCGAAAGAGGTTGTCGCGGTAAAAACAAGAACGGCAAAGATCATTTTTTTCATTGTATCGAATTTTATTTTTTAAAATTAAATCCATAGTCATGTCAATCCTGTCAGTTCAGCCGAAAAAATTCTCAGGACGGCTCATTATGAACACTTGTGGTTATGTTGAATCATTATGGTGTGGTCGAAACAAACTTTATGCCTAAAAGTTTACGGCGGTCCAAATTGGTCATTTTTATTTTTTAGTAACCACGTGCCGGTGATGATCTCATTCGCAAGCATGTCATTCTCAAACTGCTGGGATTTTAAATACGCATCAAATAACGCGGTCTTACGGGGATATCGCCTCTTTAATTCGTTTATCCGCCTTTCGATTGAATCATAAATAAAATTATCATTTTCGACAATTGTATCGTTCCCGAAAATTACTTCCTGAACGATTTCAAAACCCGCTGACGTGATCTGACCGTAAAAACCGGTCTTTCGTAAACAACGATCATAATCTGTTTTTGAACCATCATCAATATAACCATCATCCAACAGCACGTATCCTGGCTCATTCAGTAATCGGACAAGTGTCTTTAAAGTAGTTTGTAAATCACCGTATACAGGCCCGATTGCACCTAAAATAATCACATCAAAACCGCTCAGTTCGTCTATTTTGATGCGGATATCCCCTACTTCAAATTTACATTTATCCTGTACTTCAAACCTGACAGCATAGTCCCGGGCAGATCTTATAAAATCGGGCATCCCGTCAATTCCCGTGACCGTACAATCGATCTCTTTCGCAATATTTACAGAAACCGCTCCTTTTCCACAGCCTAAGTCCAGTATTTTAAGTTTCTTACCTCCGATGTGACCTTTAATTAAGGCCAGCATGATTGCAGGGTCAGCTCCAATTTCCCACAGATCCTGAAGAATATAAGGTAAATACGGGAGGAGTTCTGCCTGAGATCCATCGAGGGATTCCAGGATACTTTCGTTGATGTCTTTCTGTAAGATCATGTCCAGGTGTTCTTAGTTGATCATTTTCATCAGAACCGGAACAGCATAGGAAATAAAGAGTAACCCAAACGCTACCACTAATCCGTAATGTAACGCCGGTCTTTTTCTGGCAGGTTTTGGCTGTTTAAAATAAATGACCTGCCAGATCATTCTCCATAACCAAAAAGCAGCGTAACTAATCACCACCCCAAACGCCATTCCGTCACAAGCGGCCATTTCCCGGAAATATAAGAAAGAGAAAAAAGTAAATGTCGCAAACAATAAAATTAAAGCCAGGTGAATGGTGAAAAAAATCCGGCGATTAACTGACTGAATCTTTTTAAATTCAGCTTTCCAATTGAATAACCGGTAGAAGAAACCGTGAAAAATGACCATCAGGAGTGATAAAGTCCCTCCCATTAAAATAAAAAGTTCATT
>CAZOYZ010000164.1:4322-5972 GCA_964584045.1 uncultured Prolixibacteraceae bacterium
CGTGATTAAAACTGTTTTTATCAGGATGCCCGAGGATGATTAAAACGTTCATCTTCCGGACAGGTATGACGGTTAGCGATTTTTTCATTCGTTCATTTACATGATTCCGCAAAGTTATGAAAAAGAGGAATGTTTTATTGCCTGTTTCCGTGCATAAAAAAAGCTTCTTCCCTGTTTCGTGTCGTCATAGTGATAGATTTCCCTGTCTTTATGGATATTGAAAAAGGCCAGCAGAGCCATGTCGCCGGCACAAAAAAGGGAATGAACGGCCATGACACTGAAAAAAAAATAAGCAAGGCCTGAGTTCCAGGAAAGAAATCCCCACACCATACAACACGTTTTAATAAAAACCAAAGGCGTATAAGCCACGATCCGGAAAGTTCTGCAATCGATCACTTCCCTGTCGGCTGTCACGTAAAAAATAAATCTTCTCCATGCCGCTCCGACCTTTAAATTTCGGATGCCGCATAACCAGTAAGCGACCGCGTGAAGAAACTCGTGTAAGAGGATGAGGACTGTAAACGAAAAGAGAACCGCATATCCGATATGAGTGAGGGCATCAGCTTTTCCCCTGACAAACAGCACCACCGCGTTGCCAATCAAAAAAACCATTAAAAGCAGCATGATAATCTGATAGATTGAATAAAGCCTGATCAACGGAACTCCCGGAATGACCTGCTCAAAAATAAACTTTTTGATCTGCCGGTGATCCACTTCGGCCAGTAGTTCATATTTGTCCGGATCCGTCAAATTTTCGGGTGTTAATTTTACCATCCTGTTTTGTTTTTAATCAATGAAAACTTACTTTCGTTGACGTCATGGCATGTTGATTCCCGGACTCGCGGTGTCTGCCTGTACAAATATGTAAAATTTCAGTGGCAATCACGATGTGGTCATCAAAAAGCTGTGTCAAACTTGTTTGAGATTTTGCCGGGCGGGGAGAAACATCCGTCGAAGACGAATGTTTCGAGTAAGTGAGCGCAGTGTCAAACTTGTTTGAAACTGCCGAACACGAGAAACATCTAACGAAGTTGAAAGACGACTCAAGTAAAACAATGATTTAAAATGGCAGGAAAGAGTTTACTACAGCTATTTTTGCAGCAAGGACGGATAGAAGCCGGTTGTGACGAAGCCGGAAGAGGATGCCTGGCCGGTCCTGTAGTTGCGGCGGCGGTGATCCTGCCGGCAGATTTTGAAAATGAGCTGTTAACTGATTCCAAAGAGCTCACTGAAAAAGAGAGGGACCTGCTCCGCCCGGTTATCGAGTCGCAGGCTGTCGCCTGGGCTATCGGGGTGGTAAGTCACTCGGAAATCGATAAGATCAACATCCTGAATGCTTCTTTTCTTGCCATGCACCGGGCTATCAGTCAGCTGGCCCCGATGCCGGAACATTTGCTGATAGACGGGAACCGGTTCAACCCGTACCCGGCAATCCCGCATACCTGCATCATTCAAGGAGACGCTAAATTTTTACCCATTGCCGCTGCTTCCGTGCTGGCGAAAACGTTCCGTGATGACCTGATGAAGGATCTCCACCGCCAGTTTCCAAAATACGCCTGGTACAGCAACAAAGGTTATCCCACCAGGGCACACCGGCAGGCTATCCGTGAAATCGGGCCTTCACCGTTTCACCGCATGACGTTCCGTCTG
>CAZOYZ010000164.1:6072-9887 GCA_964584045.1 uncultured Prolixibacteraceae bacterium
CTGTCTCCTGTTTCCTTCTCTTGTCTTGTGTCTTGATACTTGTGTCTTGTGTCTGGCACTAGTGTCTGGTACTACAGCTCGATCGGCACCCCGTTATAAAAATCAAGGATCTTTGAACGAAAAATATAGTCGTATTTTGCCTGGGCCAGATCGCTGGTGGCTTTCGTGAGATTATTCTTTGCCTGATTGTATTCGACCGAATTCACCATTCCCACATTGAATTTCTCTTCGGTATAGCGAAAAGCTTCCTTCATCGACTCAACCGCTTTGTTGCTGGCAATGTATTTCTTCAGGGCAGCCAGGGCATTCGTATAAGCCTGTTCAATTTCCTTCCGTAACACGTTTTTCGTGTTTTGCAATTCCAACTCCTGATTCATCGCCTGCAACTCAGCGTTCTTTATTTGAGTACGGGCCTGAAACTTGTTAAACACAGGAATACTCATATTCACTCCAAATCCGTACCGTTCATTGTTCTTCAACTGGTCAGAAAACGGGATTTTAACCCCCTCCAGGTCTTCATACTTATTATTGTACAAGGTATAATAATCCAACCCCATACCGAGTGTCGGATAAAGTCCGCTTTTTGCAATTCCTATCTGTTCCCTGAAACTTTCCAGCTTAAAAGCAGCACTTTTCACCTCCGGGCGGGTTTGGACGGCATGATTAAAGACTTCGATCGAACTTAACAATGATCTGTTGGCTGTAACAACCGGAAGTTCAGGTGTCACGATTTTAAACTGTTCGGATGCCGGCAGTTCCAGCAATTGGTAGAGATTCAGATAGCTGAGCTGCAATTCATTTTGCCGGTTGACCAGGTTCAGCTCCTCCTGCGCGTACTGAGCCTCGATCTCAAGCAGGCTTCCTTTTGCCAGGCTTCCGGCATCGACCAACTTCCTGGTCCGCTCAATCTGCAGATTGGTCACTGTCAGTTGATCTTCCGCCACCTGTGCCAATTCTTTTGCAAAAAGGATCTGCAGGTAGGCCGCTGCCACATTCAGGATAATGTCATCTTTTGCTTTTTGCAGATCTTCCAGGCTGGCTTTTAAATTATAACCAGCCATATCGACCGACTTTTTCAGTGCCAGGGCATTCCATAACGTGATGTTCGCGCTTAAACTTCCGTTCGTCTGGTTTGAATTATAGTCCGCATACGTATTGTCATACTGCAATGATCTTCCGAAATTAAAACTGTTTGAAAAATTTCCGCTAAGGGAAGGCAGCCGGTTATTCTTTGCCTGTTTCATCTCATTCCCGTAGTAATCGGTATTGGTTTGCTGCTGCCTGATCCGGATATTGTTCCCGAGCGCGTAATCAATGCACTTCTGCAAATCCCATTCCTGCTGAGCAACAGAAACACTTGCCAGGCAAACGGCAAAAACGGTTAAGTATAATTTGATCTTCATTTTATTCGGTTTTTATCATTTTTGAACGAAATTAAGCATTTTCAATCAGTCGTCTTGTCTTTGACGGATGTTTCTCATGTCCGGCAGGATCCGGAGAAGTCCGTTATCCCTTTTTCTCGTCTTTCTCTTTCAGTTTCTTCGGATCAATTTTGTCTCCTTTCACTTTATCATCCTTGCTCAGTCCTTCAACGATCTCAATATTAATCCCGTCCGAAATCCCTGTTTTCACGTTTCTCTTTTCAAAAGTCAGTTCAGCTTCGTTCGTTAACACCTCCACAAAGGCCGTGTCATTTTTAAACCGGAGCATCCCTTCAGGAATGACCATCACGCTGTCTTTCCGTCCCAGGACAATATTGGCATTGGCACTATAGCCGGCTCGGATAAACTGGTTTTCTTTCAGTGAAACATCGGCCTTGATCTCAAACTGAATAGCCCCGTTCTCTTCGACGCCTTTGGGCGAAATATACTTCAGTATCGCTTCAAACTTATCTTTTTCGATCGCACCAATTTCCAGTTCGATCTTCATTCCCTCCCTGATCTTTCCAACCTCGGTCTCGTCGACTTTTCCCTCAAAGATCATGTCCTGCATGTCTGCGACTACGGCAATTGTAGTTCCGTCGTTGAACGTATTGGACTGAATCACCGAATTACCTACTTTAATCGGGACGTCGAGCACGGTGCCCGTAATGGTCGAGCGAACGAGCGTATTGGTCGCAGTCTGAGCTTTTTTGGTCACCCCGTTCTTAATCAGTTCCAGGTTGTTATCGGCCGCTGAAAATTCTTCTTTTGCCTGATCATAGGCTACCTTCGCCTTTTTGAATTCTTCATACGAAATCACATCGGTGTCGAACAATTTCTGCTGACGGTCATAATCAATTTTTGCATCCTGAAAATCGATTTCAGCCTGTTTTAACCGCGACTCAGCCGCATTGAGGCTGACCATGTCAGGGATGATCTTGATTTTTGCGATCACTTCCCCTTTACTGATCCTGTCTCCGGCCTCCACATAAATTTCATCGATAATCCCGGAAACCTGTGGTTTTATTTCAATTTCCTGGCGGGGCACGACTGAGCCCGTAGCTACTGTCTTTTGGATCACATTTGAGATGAATGGTGTTTTGGTCTCGAAACGGTCCGGTTGTTTTTTTGACTTGGTGTAAAGAAACGCTATAGTCCCTCCGAAAATGACCACCAATACTGTAATTCCTAAAATTCTGAAAATCTTCTTCATGGCTATAAATTATCAAACTGTTCAATCATTTAATTCTAATCTTCTGACACGCTAATAATCCTCCGCAATTATTCATCTCTCAGCGCATCAATGGGTTTAATACTGATGGCACGTTGAGCCGGGACGAGTCCTGCAAATATTCCGGAGATTACCAGAACAGCCAATGCAGCAAGGGCCATACCCAGGTTTATCTGCGGATGCCTGAAAAACATTTCCTCATCTGCCGATTCCAGAAATCTATTCAGCAATTCAAGGAGGCCTACTCCCAACGAAAGGCCGATGTAACCAGCCATCACGGTAAGAAAAACACTTTCCGCCACAATGTGGAGAATAATCTTCCCCGGAGTGGCACCGATGGCACGCTGAATACCGATTTCCTGGGTACGTTCCTTAATGATCACCAGCATAATGTTGCTTACGCCGATCACGCCCGCCATCAGCGTCCCTATTCCTACGATCCAGGTCAAAATCTGGATCCCCAGAAATAAGGCCGAAAACTTTTTAAATTCGGCTTCAATGTTGAATGACCCGACAGCCTGCATGTCGTCCGGCGCTATTTTATGACGTTCTTTCAGGATATTCTTCAGTTTTTCTTCCATCTTACTTACGCTTGTCCATGGTTTAGCCGTCACTGAAAAGAAGTGGATCACATTCCCGTAATTATAGGCTGTTTGCATGGTTGAAAAAGGTAAGATGATGGTCTCTTCTTTCTTGCCTCCCCCAATATTGATCCGGGTTTCGGGGTGGATCACCCCCACTACCTGAAAATACACGCCGCTCAGTTTCAGGTATTCGCCAATCGGATTCTCCCCGGGAGCAAACATCACTTCCAGGACACGTTCGCCGATCACGCAAACTTTCCGCTTCTGCAATACATCAATCTCGTTCAGTAAACGTCCCTGAAGAGGCGTCCAACGGTCGATCTCAAAATAATCCGGGTTGTCCCCGTAAATATTAAAGGCGCCCGACCGGTCACCCCGTACCGTGTTATCGCCCGATTGTGCCCATCCGAACAACCTCGGCGACAGGTACTCCACTTCACTCACATTTTGACGGATATATTCAATATCTTCATTTTTATAGTCCCAACGGCGCCCGCGCTGAAAACCTTCATACGGCTTGCTGGTACGTTCTGTCCAGAAAAAAGCCGAATTGGTGGCAAATCCTTTCACCCCTTCCAG
>CAZOYZ010000165.1:0-9848 GCA_964584045.1 uncultured Prolixibacteraceae bacterium
GTTTTGGTGGGAATGACCGGCATTTTATATTTCTTATCCGGCAATTTCCCTAAGGAAAATACAAATTTATACACTTCAGTTTGCACAGAAAACGGTCAAAGGTCGAAGGTCATTTTACCCGATAGTTCGATAGTTTGGTTAAATTCGGGCACGACAGTTTCTTATCCTGTTGACTTTTCTGATCAAAACAGAAAAATTGAACTGAAAGGACAGGCATTCTTCCAGGTTACCCACAAAAATAACAGCTCTTTTTCAGTACAGGCAAATGGCCTTGGAGTTAGGGTATTGGGGACAAAATTCGATATAAATGCCTATCCTCAGGAAGATGAAATTACTGTTGTACTTGAATCCGGCAAGATTGAACTTACACACCGTGAACGTCAATCGCTCTCCTACACAATGAAGCCCGGAGAAAAGGTTACCTTAAGTTCGTCCGACAATAGCAAAATGAAAATAAGTCCTGTAAACACTTCTGTTTATTCATCATGGAAAGACGGGAAACTCATATTTCGTAACTCACCCATGGGAAATGTAGTTGAAAGACTGAGAAGGTGGTACAATATAGACATTGAAATTACCGATCCCGAGGTGTACAACTCCGTCTACACGGGTACCATAAAAAATGAAAATTATGAAGAAATCTTCAGGCTGGTTGAAATTGCCTGCCATGTCGATTGCAGGATAGAACATCATCACGGGAAAGAAGCCAAACCCCGGATCATTATTTCGAAAAGGTAACGAATCGTGTATGTAATTTTAAAATCAGGCCTATGACATAAATTAGAACGACAAACAAAAAAGGAGATGCTGTAACATCTCCCTCTTATTTTTCAACGCCTCGCGAGCTCCAACTTCTGAGGCATCACCAACTTGAATTGTAAATAATCCAAATCAGAACAAATTTATGAAAATTGCGATTAAGAGAGAACAAAATCCAAACTTGTTTGAGATTTTGTCGAGCGTGAGGAAAAGTGGCGGGCAAGTGAGAGCAGAGGACAAGCTTGCTTGGACTATGCCGAACGGGAGCCACTTGCACGAAGTGAATTTGCGCGAAGCGAAAAAAATCTATTGTGAACTGATTTCCGGAGCGTGTATGGTCTGGAAATCCAAATTTTTGAGAAAAATGAGGATCGTTACATTCCTGTTATTGATTAGTATTACCCAAGCGTTTGCCAGGGAAGGTTATGCACAAACCAAACAGTTGAGTCTTAATTTGAGAAATGAAACAATTCTTAACATCCTGAACAGAATAGAGGATCAGTCCGAGTTCTATTTTATGTTTGATGCGACGATCGTTGATGTGAATCAAAGAAGAAGTATCAATTGCGAAAATCAGCCGATCACTGCGATTCTCGATCAATTATTGAAAGACACTAAAATAGTTTATGAAATCAGTGATCGGCAGATTGTTCTTACTTCTGTACAAAAAGCAGATAATGAACAATCAAAAACCGTTTCCGGCCTGGTCACCGACTCCTCCGGCTCCTCTCTGCCCGGTGTAACTATTGTGATTAAGAAAACTACTCATGGGGTCATTACGGACGCCAATGGATACTATAAGCTTTCAAATGTTCCGGAAGATGCTATACTTGTTTTTTCGTTTGTAGGGTTGAAAACCCAGGAAGTACCGATAGCCGGTAAAACAACGGTTAATGTAGTTCTGACTGAAGAAACGATTGGAATAGAAGAAGTAGTTGCCGTCGGGTATGGGACTATGAGAAAAGTCGATATGACCGGTTCTGCTGCATCGGTTCAGGCACAGGATCTTGTAAAAGCACCCGTAAAGTCTTTTGACGATGCCCTGTCAGGCCGCATGGCGGGGGTGCAGGTTGTATCCAGAGACGGACAGCCAGGCGCTTTGCCCCAGATTGTTATACGTGGGGCAAACTCAATAACCCAGGATAACTCACCTTTATATGTTATCGATGGTTTCCCGATCGAAGGAAATGATAACAATTCCATCAACACGAATGATATTGAGTCTATTGATGTATTAAAGGATGCTTCGGCAACAGCTATCTATGGTGCAAGGGCCGCCAACGGGGTAATAATGATTACGACAAAACGTGGCAAGGCGGGTACCCCGGTGATAAGTTATGATGCCTATTATGGATTTCAGGAAGTGACGAACAGCATTGAAATGTTGAACCCTTATGAATTTGTAAAACTGCAGCTCGAAATAAATGAAGCCGTCGCAACCGACGTATACTTCACCACGCCAGGCTTGGTTTTGGACGACTATAAAACGATGGAGGGTATTGATTGGTTTCAAAGATGCCTTCAAACTGCGCCCTTGCAAAGTCATAACCTGAGTGTGAGGGGAGGAACCGGCGCCAGCAAATATTCTGTATCAGGGAATTATTTCGGACAGGATGGGATATTTATTAATACCGGGTTTGAGAGGGCACAGGGAAGGATCACGTTGGATCAGGAAGTTAACCGTAAATTGAAATTTGGCGTAACGGTCAATTACAGTGACACCAAAACGTATGGAGCCATTCCTGCAACAGGTGGTAACGGTACCGGATTTATGAACAGCCTTTGGTCTTACCGACCTGTTTTCCCCGGCGATTCGGATATCGATAACGAATATCTGGACCCTGCGATTACCCTGACGTATGATCAAAGAACTCAACCTGTTTTATATTTAAAGAATGAACACAGGGAGTCTTTTTCCAATAACTTGACAGCCAATGGATACGTTGATTATGCAATTTCCAAAGATTTGAAATTAAGAATTTCCGGTGGCATGAACAGGGCCATCGGGCAATCTGATATTTTCAATAATTCATTTACCAGGAGCGGAAATCCGGCTACCTCAAGCTATATCGGGATCAACGGAAGCGAATCTATTTCAAAGTACACAGACATCTCAAATGACAATACATTAACATGGTCAAAAAAGATAAATAAAAACCATAGTTTCAATGTGGTAGGCGGTTTTACACAACAACAGAGAAAGTCTGAAAATTTTGGGGCAACTGCTGTCATGCTCACTAATGAAGAATTGGGCATGAGCGGCTTGGACGAAGGGTCTCCGAACCGGGTGGAGGCCAACAGGTCGATTTGGTCCTTGCAATCTTTCATCGGACGTATAAATTATAATTATAAATCGAAATACCTGTTTACCGCTTCTTTTAGGGCAGACGGGTCGTCCAAATTATCTCCCAAAAACAGGTGGGGTTATTTCCCTTCAGCAGCACTGGCCTATCGATTAAGCTCTGAAGAGTTTATGAAAAAAATGGAATTCATATCAGATGCTAAATTCAGGGTCAGTTATGGTGCTACAGGTAACAACCGTGTGAGCGATTTTGCTTATACGTCCTCTCTTGCCCGTGGCCTCTATACTTTCGGGAATGCTATTCTCCCCGGGGCGTATGCCAGTACTTTAGGAAATGCAGACCTGAAATGGGAAACCACCAGGCAATTCAACACCGGGATTGATCTGAGCTTATTTAAAAACAGAATTACTTTTACAGGAGATTATTACGTAAAAAAAACCACCGATTTGTTGCTAAATGCCCAGGTACCCTATATTTCCGGTTATAATTCTACTTACAAAAATATAGGGTCTGTATCCAATCGCGGGCTTGAGTTAACGCTTAACACTGTGAATGTGAAGAAGCGTAATTTTAGTTGGAATACCAGTTTTAACATTTCATTCAACAGAAATAAAATATTATCCCTTACCGACGGACAGGAATCATTAATGTCTCCCATGTTCAGCGGTTTAAGTGCACCTTTACATATTGCGAAAATCGGACATCCGATTGCTCAATTTTATGGAGTGCTCTATGATGGATTATATACCTACGATGATTTTAACACCTTAAGTGATGGCAAATTAATTTTGAAAGATAATATTCCGAGCAGTGCCACCGTGAGGCAAAATATATTGCCCGGGGAGGGCAAGTATAAAGATTTGAACGGAGACTTGATCGTCAATAGCTTGGATTATACCATTATAGGTGATCCCAATCCTGATTTTATTGGTGGTTTAAGTACCGATTTAAAATATAAAGGATTTGACCTGAGCGTTTTGTTTCAATTTTCTTATGGTAACGATATTGCCAATGTAAACAAGATAAAGTGGGAAGGAATGTCATCATTTCTTCCCCACATCAATCAATTTGCCAGTTATGCCAATCGGTGGACAACCGATAATCCTGACGGCATTTATCCAAGAGTAGGGGGAGGAGGTTCAGGCGAACTCCAGGGCTCAAACTCCCGTATTATTGAAGACGGTTCGTTCCTGCGCCTAAAAACAGTCTCTCTTGGTTATACTATCCCACCCCAAATTCTAAAATTTACCGGCATCAAATCTACCCGGATATACTGTACGGGCCAAAATTTACATGTTTGGACGAAATATACAGGTTTAGATCCGGAAGTTTCTACCCGCCCCTCTGCCTTGACACCTGGGATGGATTATTCACCCTATCCAAGGGCGTTAAGCATGATTTTTGGGGTTAATGTCACACTTTAATATTTATGTAGGTATGAAAAAGATAATCATTCTCGCATTATTCAGCGCCTTGTTTCTCGGTTCATGTACGTTAAATACAGAGCCCTTGGATTTTATAGCGCCTCAATTTTACTATACGAATGAAGTTCAATGCAACAATGCCCTCACCGCCACGTATGACGAGATGAATTTTGAATGGACCAACTACGTCTCTACTTATTTCGATGCGGCCGACGAGGTGTATAATTACACCACTTCAAATGTACCTTATTTGTATACCCATTTTTCCAACGATCCCTGGATTGCATCTTTCTGGCAAAAGCTTTATAATGGCATTGAACGGGCAAATATGCTTTTGGCGAATATTGATAAGGCACAAATGGATGAAGCGAGGCGGGATCAAATCAAAGGAGAGGCAAAATTTATGAGGGCATTTTATTATTTTATGTTGGTACAAAATTGGGGTGATGTTCCTCTGAAGCTTGATCCGACGGCCTCTGCGTCGGATGTATATTTCCCGAGAACTCCAGCTTCTGAAGTTTATGACTTTATTTATAAAGAAATGACTGAGGCCGAAGGAATGGTCCTTCCAATTACCAGTTATACCTATGCTGAACGGGTATCCAAATCGGCAGTGCAAGGCATGTTGGCCAGGGTATGCCTGTATATGGCTGGTTGGCCGAATAACAATACAGACAAATATAAGGATGCCTTAACATGGTCGGAAAAAGTGATCAATTCCGGACTTCATTCACTTAACCCAAGTTATTCGGATGTGTTTATTAACCTGATCCAGGATAAATATGACACCAAAGAAAGTATCTGGGAAATTGGATATAAATGGACCGGATCGAGCGACCCTAATTATAAATTCGGGGAACTGGGAAATTTATTGGGAATTAAGCAAGGAGTATTGGAATATGGGCGGTCTGCAGCAAATTGGTATGCGCAATACCCTCTTTGGCAAAAATATGCCCCCGGCGATAAAAGACGCGATTGGGCTATTGCCCCTTATGAATATCAAGGGAACAATACCCTGATAAAAGTCTACAAAGACACCACAAAAAATTCCTTTTTCTGGGTTGGGAAATACCGCAGGGAGTATGAGCTAACCCCTCCCGAGCTTAAATCGACCCGCGCAAATGGGACCAATTTCCCACTTTTGCGTTATGCCGATGTGTTGCTAATGGCTGCTGAGGCTGAAAACGAAGTGAATGGTCCTACTGACAAAGCACACCAATACCTGAATGAAGTGCGAATGAGGGCAAAAACCTCATCATTCACCGGTATTTCCGGTAAAGAGGAGTTCAGGGCTATTATTCAGGATGAACGGAGTCGGGAACTCTGTTATGAGGGCCTGAGGAAAATGGACTTGAGACGTTGGGGAATATTGATCCCACACATGAAAGCCCTCGCTGAGCACATTAAAAACACAGAGCCAAATTCTACACAACGGATGAGAGCCTCATTGGCTGCCGACAACCTGAGTGAACATCATTTGTATTTTCCTATTCCTTTGAGGGAAATGACCTTGAACCATTTATTAACCCAAAACCCAGGCTGGTAGTCTTTAAAAAATGAAAAAAATGAAAAATTTATATTCTATTTTGATGATAGCACTCCTTGCCACCGGAGGATGCGAAGAAGATTATGTAAATTCATTTGAGTTTGGAATATCCACGCCAGCAACCACTTATGAGGCAGGTGAACCTGTAACGTTTGAATTTACCGGTAACCCTGATTTTATTAGTTTTTATTCGGGTGAAACAGGGAAAAGATATGAATACGCAGGGCGGGCCTCTGAGGCTGGAACCCCTACGCTCCAGTTTACTTCTCAAAGAGCTAACGGTAGTCAGGAAGGCTCATTACAATTGATGATATCACAGGATTTTCCGGGCGTTACAGCAGGAACTGACCCTGTTGCCATTGCGAATACGATTACGAATATTGGTTCATCCACCTGGAGCAATATCACTGATCGGGCCATACTTTCCTCTGGCTCAAGTACAGCATCAGGATCCATAGATCTATCCGATTTTGCCCAAAACGGAAAGCCAGTGTTTATTGCATTTAAGTATCTTGCTGTACCAGGATCTGTTCAGAACAAGTGGACAATATCAAATTTGGCAGTTAAAAATACCCTGGCTGACGGGACTGTTTATACCTTGGCAAACACGACAAGTGCCGCCATTACCAATTATGGGGTAGCCGTTACGTTTAGTCCGGGATGGGTATTCTACAAAATAACGAATAACTATGGCTGGGGCCTTTCTTCAAACAATCTGATAATTACCGGGGCTACAAATGCAGGCGGTGCAACTGCCGAGGCATGGGCGCTCATGGGACCAGTTGATCTGACCAAAGTAACACCGGATACCGGACTTCCCGTTAAAGGCATAGAAACGCGGTTAAATAGCTTTTCTTATTCATATCCTGGAGCTGGTACTTTTACCGCAACTTTCGTCGGGGCAACAAACAACGCCTACGGGAAAAAAGAAATTGTCAAACAAATTCAAATAACAATTGGCAATCCATAGTTTTTGTTTAATGTCAGGCAGATAGCAATGCTGGTTTAGAGAATTAACTAAAACCTGCGACGGCAACCTCGATTCTTTAAAAATAGTAGTTGTCTGCCTGATCATTGTTATTGTTCAACACCTGTTATGATCCCGTATATAAAACGGCACAAATCACTAAACAATACCTGTTCGGGCGAACCGGAATCAAAAATGATAAATAATATAGAAAAAGGAGGAGAAAGTGAATGAAACAGAAATATCCACGACATCTGCTCAAAACCATATTTGCATTTTCCCTGAGCATCTTTTGGATGGGTGCAACTTCACAAATAGATTTTCAAAGGGTCGTTATTGATCCGCATGGACCATTAGACCCGTTCGGCAAAACCATCGGAGATATGGATGGTGATGGTCTGCTTGATTTGGTAGTAGGAAGTTTCTCAGGGGAAGGGCTTCATTGGTATAAAAACCCGGGTATTCCTTTTGCCAGATGGGAAAAATACCTCATTGGAGAAGGTGATAGTTTTAACACCGAATACGAATCTGCCGATATCAATCAGGATGGTTTGCCCGATCTGGTAGTTTTATACGAAGCAGGTATCGCCTGGTATAAAAATCCCGGCGCCCCAAAGAATGGGAAATGGGCAAATAATCCAATCGATACAACAAAACTTCACGACATTGAAGTAACGGATTATGATTCGGATGGAGATATTGATATTGTTGGCCGTAATCAAAGTGAATGGGACAACGACGGCAATATTCTTCATTTTTATGAACAAGTAAATCCCAACACCTGGAAACACACCACTCGTCATTGTTCACATGGCGAAGGCCTGTTGATGGCTGACATGAACGGCAACGGGAAGAAGGACATTGTTACAGGTAACAAATGGTACCGGAATCCCGGAACAATGAATGGAGAGGATTGGGTTGAATTTACACTTTCATCCGAATGGACACACGAAAGCGTATTTTTAAGCACCGGCGATATGAATGGGGACGGGTTGGATGACCTGGTGCTTGCCCCTTCCGAACCCCTCAATACAACCTGCCGCATTTCATGGTTTGAACGCCCCCGAAATCCGGAAAAAAAATGGACGGAACACATCGTCGACAAGGAGGTACAAAGCGATTACCATTTTGTGGGATGCGGTGATTTTGACCTTGATGGAAACATGGATATTGTCACTGCAGAAATGCACCACGGGAAAGATCCCCATGAAGTGGCGATTTATACCAACGATAAGACGGGTAAGTGTTGGAAAAAAAACATACTCTGGGATAAAGGCTCACATTCATGCAGAGTTTTCGATTGCGACAATGACGGGGACCTGGATTTTTTTGGGGCCAATTACCGGGGAGACGAAGTAAATTTATGGGTTAATCAAATGATTCAGCCCAAACCCTTATCGTTGAATAAATGGACCTATCTTCAAATTGATAGTTTACGGGATAAAAAAGCTTTTGGTCTTGCAACAGGCGATTTTAATACCGACAGGTTTTGCGATATCGCCTCGGGAAATTGGGTGTATTTCAACCCCGGAAACACCAAAAACGCCAAATGGGATAGAAAAACGTTCCCTTTTAATGTCGATGTACTTTTGCATACAGAGGTGGATGATGACCACCATACCGATTTAATTGCGCAAGACGGCGAAGGAAATATTTACTGGGTTGAGATGATTGACAACGCCGGCGATGAATGGTATTCAAAGATAATTGGAAACGTGGGCAAAAGTAATCACCATTTAAGTTCTCAGGGTTATTGCCAGGCACAACTGGAACCGGGGGGCAAAACAGAAATCGTTATTGTTGGCGGAGAACAACCGGAAGGTGCAATTTACTATTTTACGATTCCTGAGAATCCCGTGAATGTAATGTGGCCAAGAAAAACTGTAGCCTCTTCTGTTTATCCTGAAGGAATCGGTTTTGCAGACTTTGACCAGGATGGAGATATTGATTTGTTTGGTACCTCCGAAACAAATACAACCATTTCGTGGTATGAAAATCCTTCAAGTGGTTCTCAAAACTGGAACCGGCATCCTGTTGGCGAACTCAAAGGCGCCGACCGTTTCGTTGCGGCAGACATCAATGGGGATACACGTATTGATATGGTGGTCTCCGGTGCCAACCAGGATGGAAACGGCATTTACTGGTTTCAGTCACCTGCTGCTTCACTAACAAATTTATGGACAAAAAACATAGTCGAAAATTCGGGAAAGGAAAACTCCGTAAACAGCCTGGATGTTGCCGATATGGATGGTGATGGAGATCATGATATTATTTCGGCAACACATTATGGTAATCTTGAAGTTGCTGTTTGGGAAAATGATGGCAGGGGCCATTTCATAAAACATATCGTTGACACAGGAAAGGAAAGTCATTTGGGAGCCAAAGCTACAGATATTGATGGAGATGGTGATCTGGATATTATCAGTATCGGGTGGAATAATTCCGAGTATCTGCATGTATGGTTAAATATGGCAATTCAATCAAAATAATCGCTAAAACCTGTTTGATGAAAAAAATAACGTTGAAGTTCTTTTTGTTGAATATTGTTCTTGCTTTTTATTGCCTGCCAATAAAGGCGCAGGAACAAAACATTACGATTGAGAACCAGGAATTTTGTTTAATTATCGGGCAAAATGGACAGGCAGTGAGCCTGAAACACAAGGGTACAGGGCAGGAGTGTCTCCGGGAAGGATTGGAAATCCCGGCTTTTACCTTAACCCAATACCGTCCATACGATAACGAACTGCAACTGAAATATCCGGCCAAACCGAAACTGTTCGCGGCCGATTCGGTATATCGCCGTGGCGACCAACTGGTGGTCAGTTTTGAGCTGATCAACATTGTGGCCA
>CAZOYZ010000166.1:0-9785 GCA_964584045.1 uncultured Prolixibacteraceae bacterium
ACTTACCTGTTAAAAACTAGAAAACGGAGAATAAAAGAAAAAACTGACGATATGCTTGATCAACAGAATTTAGGGAAATTATGTCCTTTTTCCTCTGCCTGCCCGGTTTATCAGGAAAAACTGATCATTGAACACGTTCCACCGTTCCTGATCAGAAATGTTTTTTGTAACAGGGGACAAAAAGGATGGAATAATTGCGTTCGATATCATCTTGCGGCCAAAGGCGAAAATGTACCCCTTACCGCAACACCATACAAACAATTCTAACACCAATCCGTCCTGCAGGAAAAAAATTGAATTAAAAAGAACGCGTTGAATTAACATTTTGAAGATATATTTGTTCCCTGATCACCTAGAATCCTGGTTTGTGAGAAAAGTAAAAAGACATCGGATTAATCTTTTCCTGCTTGTGCTGACGCACCTGTTGCTGTTCGTCTATCCTACCGCGGAAAAAGCAATCCATACGCATAGGCATACAGATATCAGGGAAGGCATATCTTTGCCCGGATCAGCAACTTTCAGTCCGGGCGAAAAACATTGTGCGGTTTGTGAATTTCAGTTTGTGAATTTTGTAACTACCCAGCCACCACAGACTACCATTTACCAGGCCGGACATGCTGTGCCCCCTTCATCGGGCCCGACAGAACCCTTTTCATCATTATCTCCTTATTTTCTTCTGCGGGCACCTCCTGTCAGTACTTCTGCCGCGTTCTGTGCATAATTTCATTATTTCGGCGTCTTAATTTTCGCTGTAAAAAAGCAAACTGCACAAAAGATATTTCATTCCCGTATCAGCGGATTCTTTAATCATTATTATTTACCTGTTCAGGACTGCGGGTGCCTGAAGGCCACTGTCATTCCTGTACAAAAACCGGAATCTCATGCGTTACAAAATAATTATATTTACAGGTTTCCTTTTATTGTACGCCTGTCCTTTTTTTGCGTGGTCAAACGAAAAGGCGGTACAGGCCAGGTTAACGGGCAAAGTGATCGACGAAGCCAGCGGAGAGACTTTACCCGGCGTAAGCATTTATTTTCCCGATTTAAAAAAAGGAACGCTCACTGGTCCGGATGGCAGCTATTCGATTGGAAGATTGCCTTCAACCAGACTATTAGTCCAGGTCAGCAGCATTGGCTATCGGTCATTCACCGGCATCATTGATTTAACCAGTACCGAAGTAAAGGATTTTGCCCTGAAAAAGTCAGTAACAGAAATAGGAGAAGTGGTGGTCACCGGCCAGCCGGGAGTTACCGAACAAAAAAGGACCCCTTTTTCTATCGGGATCATCCCGCAAATCCAGCTGTTTCAGAATCCGTCAACAAATATTATCGATGCCATTGCTACAACTCCGGGGGTCTCACAGATCACTACGGGAACCGGCATTTCCAAGCCGGTTATCCGCGGGTTGGGATATAACAGGGTAGTAGTGATCCATCAGGGTATCAGGCAGGAAGGGCAACAGTGGGGAGACGAACACGGGATCGAAATTGACGGCTTTGATGTGGATCATGCCGAAATATTAAAAGGGCCCGCAAGCCTCGCCTATGGCTCGGATGCCATGGCCGGAGTGATCAACCTGCTTCCGGCTCCGCCTTTACCTGACGGATCCGTGAAGGGGCACATCAGCAGTAATTATCAAACAAATGGCGGATTGGCGGGCTATTCTGCCGTTATGGCCGGGAACAGGAACGGTTTGACCTGGAAAGTACGCTATAGCGGCAAATTAGCGCATGCCTATGAAAATCAATATGATGGTCCGGTTTATAACTCAGGATTCCGTGAAAACGCTTTGAGTACAATGATCGGGCTTAGCCGGCACTGGGGATTTTCGCACCTGAACCTGAATTTGTATCATTTCAAGCCAGGGATGATCGAGGGGGAACGTGACAGCCTGAGTGGAAAATTCCTGAAAATCATTACCGGATCGGACGATGAAGAAGAGGAAGTTCCTGCAACTTCATCCGATTTCAAATCCTATCAGCCCGATGCTCCTTTTCAACAAATCAGGCACTATAAAGTCGTCTGGAACAATAAGATCTACATGGGTCACAGCAATCTTCAAGCCACATTGGGGTTTCAGCAAAACCACCGGAAAGAATATGAAGAGCCTCATCACTATGGTCTCTACTTCCTTCTGAACACGTTTAATTATGACCTCAAATACACGTTCCGGGAGATGAATGACTGGAAACTGACCACTGGGATCAACGGCATGTGGCAGCAATCCAAAAATAAAGGAACGGAATTTCTGGTTCCGGCCTACCATCTGTTTGATGCCGGGATTTTTGCCATAGTAAATAAAGAAGCTGGGAAATTCAATTTCAGCGGCGGAATGCGCTACGACCGCCGGTCGGAGTCGGCCGATGCGTTATACCTCGATGCTGAAGGGGAAGTCGCACCTTCGGCTGATCCTGAGGCTACCGAACGCTTCTCTGCGTTTAACAAGACACTGGACGGCTTTTCGGGAAGTATTGGTGCAACATGGCAGATCAGCGGAACAATACATACCCGGATAAATATTTCGCGCGGCTTCAGGGCCCCCAACATCGCCGAACTGGGATCGAACGGAGAGCACGAAGGAACTTTCCGGTATGAACGCGGAAATCCGGATCTGAAGCCTGAAACCAGCCTGCAGTTCGATTGGGGAGCCGGTTTGAACACGGAGCACGTATCGGCCGAACTCAGCCTTTTTCACAATACCGTCGACCATTATATCTTTAGTCACCGCCTAAACTCAGCGGCAGGTGGCGATTCCCTTTACAACGATCTTCCCGTTTTCCGATTCACAGCAGGAAAAGCCCGATTGTGGGGAGGAGAATTCTGTGTTGACATCCATCCGCATCCGCTGGACTGGCTGCATTTTGAAAACACGTTCTCCTACACCCGGGGTATCCTCAAAAACCAGCCGGATTCGTCCCGTTACCTGCCATTGGTACCCGCTCCGCGCTGGACTTCTGTGATCAGGGCAGATGTGGACAAAGTGAATCGCCTCATTGGCCATGCATACGTCAAGCTTGGACTGGAACATAATTGGGCTCAGGGTCACTTCTACGCGGCGTACGGAACTGAAACAAAAACTCCGGCTTACACCTTAATAAATATAGGGGCAGGCAGCGATATTATTTCCAACGGAAAAACGCTGTTTTCCCTGAATATTTCAGTCAGCAACCTGATGGACATAGCCTGGCAAAATCACCTGAGCCGTCTTAAATATGCACCTGCGAATTACAAAACAGGGCGCGAAGGGGTCTTCAACATGGGAAGAAATTTCAGTATAATGCTGCGGATACCCATTCACTTTTCAGATTTAACAATTCAACAATTTTGATCTATCTTTGCCAGCATGAACCTGAAAGAAAACAAAAAAATCGTCATTGCTGTAGATGGTCATTCTTCGTGCGGAAAAAGCACGCTGGCCAGGGACCTGGCCGACAGATTAGGTTATGTTTACCTCGACAGCGGTGCCATGTACCGGGCTGTTACCCTTTTTGCCCTTCGTAATCATCTTGTTGAGAATGATATGATCGACAAACAAGGATTGATTGACCGCTTAAGCAAGATCCATATCGAATTCCGGTTTAATCCCGTTACCAAAAAAAACGATACGTTCCTGAATGGGGAGAACGTGGAGGAAGAGATCCGGGAAGTCTTGGTTTCCAAGCATGTAAGCCCTGTTGCAACGATCGCAGAGGTACGCCGTGATCTCGTCAGACTTCAGCAGGAAATAGGCAGGAACAAAGGAGTTGTTATGGATGGAAGGGATATCGGGACGGTAGTTTTTCCCAAGGCTGAATTGAAACTGTTCATGACGGCCAGGCCGGAAATCAGGGCACAACGGCGTTACGATGAGTTAAAAACAAAAGGGTTACAGGTCGATCTCCAGGAAATCCTCGAAAATGTCAAGGAACGTGACCGCATTGATTCCGGGAGGGAAATCAGTCCGCTGAGACAGGCAGATGACGCTCTGGTACTCGACAACAGCAGTTTAACACGTGAAGAGCAACTGGAATGGACTTTAAAACGGGCGAAAGAAATCATTGAAAAAGATGAAGGTGATCATTGACAAAAAGTCGGGGTTTTGTTTTGGGGTTACAAGGGCCATCAATACCGTAGAAGAAGTTCTTAAGTCGGGAGCAAAATTATATTGCCTTGGTGATATCGTCCATAATTCGGAGGAGGTTAAAAGGCTGGAATCCATTGGACTTGAAACGATTGATCATGACAGGTATTTTACGCTGAAAAATTGCAAAGTCCTTTTGAGAGCCCATGGCGAACCACCTTCAACCTACGAATACGCCCGCCGGAATCAGATTGAATTGATCGATGCAACCTGTCCCATTGTTCTGAACCTTCAGAAGAGGATTAAACAGGCGCACCGGAAAATGCAGGAACAGGACGGGATGATTGTGATCTATGGTAAAAAAGGCCATGCGGAAATATCGGGGCTGCAAGGACAAACGGACGGACAGGCGATTATTGTGGAAAACGAGGGAGACCTGGACCTTATTGACCCCGCGAAACCAGCCATCTTGTTTTCCCAAACTACAAAATCGCCAGAAGACTTCAGACGGCTGGCCGGTATCCTTCAGTCAAGATCGTCCGGGAAAACAGAAATCAGGGATACCATCTGCCGGCAGGTTTCCAACAGGGGACCCTTCCTGAAAGGCTTTGCCGGGCAAAATGACGTCATCGTCTTTGTCGGAGGTGAGAAAAGCTCCAATGCACGGTACTTGTTTGATGTCTGCAGACAAACCAATCCCGAAAGTCATTTCGTTTCCTCAGCCGGCGATCTGGATAAAAATTGGTTTGCGGGGCATCACAGTGTCGGAGTGTGCGGGGCAACTTCCACTCCGCAATGGCTTCTCGAAGAGGTAGCCGCGCGTATTGATTCATTCAACCCTTGAAAAATTATCTGACAGAACATGGAAAAACTTTCGGAAACAAAGGACAATGACAGACCGGTAGGGCGGAAAAAGCTCGAAAAAATAGCAGTTTTCACCTCAGGCGGAGATGCTCCGGGCATGAATGCGGCAATTCGTGCGGTGACGCGATCGGCCATTGCACATCAATTAAAGGTGGTGGGGATCCGCCATGGTTATCAGGGAATGATCGAAGGAGATTTCGTCACGCTGAGAGCCCGTGATGTCAGCGGTATTCTTCACCAGGGAGGTACCATATTAAAAACCGCGCGAAGCAAAGATTTTATGACTGCAAAAGGGCGGGCAAAAGCATATGAGAACCTAAAAAAGGAAGATATTGATGCGGTTGTGGTCATCGGCGGCGATGGCTCATTTACCGGGGCCATGGTATTCAGCCGCGAGTATGATATTCCTTTTGTAGGCATTCCGGGGACAATCGACAACGACATGTACGGCACCGAATATACCATCGGGTATGACACGGCATTGAATACGGTGGTTAATGCTGCCGATAAAATCAAGGATACAGCCAGTTCGCACGGACGGATCTTCTTCATCGAAGTGATGGGACGTGAAGCCGGTCAACTTGCATTGAGCAGCGGAATTGCCGTCGGTGCCGAAGCCATCCTGATCCCCGAATCGTCATCACAGGAGCAGGAAATGGAAATGGAAAAATTCCTGAAAAAGGGATATAAGGAAAAGGACCGGAGCGGAATCATCATTGTCGCGGAAGGCGGCGAAACAGGGCGGTCCATCAAGATCGCCGAAAGAGTATCCAGGGAACACCCTTATCTCGACGTTCGCGTTTCCATTCTGGGGCATATTCAGCGGGGGGGAACACCCACTGCAAAAGACCGGATCGCCGCAACCAAAATGGGAGTCGCTGCCATCGATGCCCTGCTCGATGACCAGCAGAGTATCATGATCGGTTTGGTTAAAAATGACCTGATCGCGCATGTGCCTTTTAGCAAGGCGGTCAATCTGGAGCACCGGATCGATACCGATTTACTTGACATCCTCCGTGTGATAAACATCTGAAAAAAACCGGTTTCAAATTTCGTAGCAGGGACTCGATAAAATCCGGGTGCTGTATATTTTTTTTTATCTTTGCGCCTCAAGATCAAAATGCTTTTAACCGACCATCATCATGGAATACAAATTCTGGGAAATTGAGCCCAAATGGCAGTCTTACTGGGAACAAAACAAGACGTTCAAAACGTACAATGATTTTTCAAAGCCGAAGTATTATATTCTCGATATGTTTCCTTATCCTTCGGGAGCCGGATTGCATGTGGGGCACCCGGAAGGATATACTGCTACTGATATTGTAAGCCGTTACAAACGCATGAAGGGCTTCAATGTGTTACATCCCATGGGATGGGATGCATTTGGACTTCCGGCTGAACAATATGCCATTCAAACAGGCACTCATCCGGCCGTGATCACCGGTAAAAACTGTAACAACTTCCGGCGCCAGATCAAGGCCCTGGGATTGAGTTACGATTGGGATCGTGAAATAAATACTACCGATCCCGGCTATTTTAAATGGACCCAATGGATCTTCATTCGATTATATAACACGTGGTTCGACGCCGAACAAGGTAAGGGACGGCCCATTGAGGAACTTCCCGTTCCGGAAGAAATCAGCAGAGAAGGTGAAAAAGCGGTCAGGGAATATATCGGGACAAAACGGCTGGCTTATTATGATCAGGCTCAGGTCTGGTGGTGCGATCATTGTAAAACGGTTTGTGCCAATGAAGAAGTGCTGTCAGACGGTTCGCATGAAAAATGCGGCAATCAGGTGGTCAGAAAAAGCCTGAAACAATGGTTGCTCCGAATCCCGCATTATGCCCAGCGTCTCCTGGAAGGCCTGGATCAGCTGGATTGGCCGGAAGGGGTCAAGGATATGCAGAGAAACTGGATCGGGCGGTCAACGGGCGCTGAAGTCGATTTTCTCATACCGCAGATCGGTAAAAAGCTGCGTGTTTACACCACACGGCCCGACACCCTGTTTGGCGCAACCTACATGGTCATTTCGCCCGAACACCCCATGTTGGATCAGCTGGTATCAGAAAAACAGAAGAAAGAAGTTGAAGAATATGTTCAGGCAGCATCACTGAAATCGGACCTCGACCGCACAGAACTGGCTAAAGAAAAGACGGGTGTGTTCCTGGGAAGTTATGCGGTGAACCCGGTAACGGGCAGGCAAATCCCGGTATGGGTTGCCGATTATGTATTAATGGGATATGGCACCGGAGCCATCATGGCCGTTCCGGCTCACGATACCCGCGATTTCGAATTTGCACAAAAGTTTCACATCCCTGTCGTTTGTATCCTCGATCCCAAAGATGCCGAAGCCGGGATCCGGGAAAAAGTACTGAACGGAGAGGCCTGCTGGACAGAAGACGGGGTTTATATTCATTCTGCCAGCGAAGAAACAGGACTCAGCCTCAACGGCCTGGAAAAGAAGGAAGGGATTGCCCGGATGATCGCCTGGCTGGAAGAAAAAGGGATTGGAAAGGCCACCGTCAATTATAAGCTGCGGGACTGGTTATTCAGCCGCCAACGCTATTGGGGTGAACCTTTCCCGGTGATCCATTGGGAAGACGGTGAAATTTCGCTGGCAGAAGACCAATTGCCGGTGACGCTTCCCGATCTTGAAAAGTTTGAACCGGGTGATGGTGGCGAGTCTCCCCTGTCCAATGCAAAAGACTGGCTTTACGTGGAGGATAAAAATGGACGGAAAGGACGTCGCGAAACCAATACCATGCCCCAATGGGCCGGATCATGCTGGTATTTTCTTCGTTATCTGGATCCAAAAAATGATCGTGAGATCTTTGACCGGGAATTAGAAAAGTACTGGATGCCTGTTGACCTGTACATCGGAGGTGCAGAGCATGCGGTACTGCACCTGTTGTACTCGCGTTTCTGGCACAAGGTTTTATACGATCTGGGAATCGTTTCGACCAATGAGCCGTTTAAAAAATTATTCAACCAGGGCATGATCCTGGCCTTTGCCTACGAAACAGGTACCGGAGCTAAAGTGCCTTCCGATCTGGTCGAAGAAAGGGACGGACAATATTTTCATAAGGAAACCGGTGAGGAACTGCGGCAAATTGTGGCCAAAATGTCCAAGTCGCTAAAAAACGTGGTGAATCCGGATGATGTCGTTGAACGGTACGGGGCAGATTCCCTCCGGTTGTATGAAATGTTCCTTGGACCTCTCGACGATACAAAACCCTGGTCTGAAAACGGGGTGAAAGGTGTTTTTGGCTTTCTGAACCGCGCCTGCCGTTTCTTTGGAGATACCAATAACCTCACTCACGGACAGGAAGATAAGGGAGTTCTGAAAATGCTGCATCAGACCATCCTCAAAGTTGGCGACGACGTCGGGAACCTGAAATTCAACACCGCAATTTCAGCGTTGATGGTCTTCAACAACCTGGTGATAAAAAAAGGCCAGGTTACTTATGCTACCGCAGAAACTTTTGCAAAAATACTGTCACCGTTTGCACCACACCTGGCTGAGGAATTATGGCAACTGTACGGGCATACGGTTTCACTGGCTTATGAGCCCTGGCCCGAAGCCGACAGCAGTCTGCTGATTGAAGATACTTTTGACTACCCGGTTTCATTTAACGGAAAGGTCCGGTTTAAACTTAGCCTTCCGCTTGAGATGCCCAGGGAGGAAATTGAAAAAACCGTACTGGCTGCGGAACCTTCTCAAAAATGGCTGGCAGGAGGAATACCCAGGAAAATCATCATTGTCCCGGGAAAAATTATCAACGTGGTGTCCTGAATGACTGAAGAACGGAAATTAAAATTAAAAACCGGCATACTGGACTATCTGATCATCTTTTTTGGAATGGCCCTGTATGTCCTTTCCTGGACCATTTTTCTGATCCCTGGCGAGATCACGGGAGGAGGAATAAGTGGTCTGTCGGTCGTGGTTTTCTACAGCACGAAAATACCGGTTGCCATTACTTACTTTATAATTAATGTATTCCTGATCCTGATCGCGATCAAGGTGCTTGGAGCCAACTTTGGGATGAAAACCATTTTCAGTATGCTTGTAGCTACTATTCTGTTCTGGATCACGCCCGGGCTCATGAAGGAACCCCTGATCGACGACACTTTTTTGGCAGCAATCCTTGGAGGCATGATGGGGGGCATCGGGATCGGGATTGTATTTACCCGTGGCGGAAGCACAGGAGGCACTGACATTATTGCCATGATTATTAACAAGTACCGCAACATCAGTCCCGGCCGCATTCTCCTTTATTGTGACGTCATTATCATTGCATCCAGTTATTTTATCTTTCTCTCTCCGGCAAAACTGGTCTATGGTTTTGTAACCATGGCCGTGGTTTCTTATACCATTGATGCCTTTTTAAGCGGATCGAATGCATCGGCACAAATTTTTATTTTTTCCAAAAAATTTAACGAAATTGCAGACTTTATTAATACCTATGCAGGACGGGGCGTTACAATCATGGACGGTACCGGATGGTATACCAAGGAAGATGTAAAAATTGTAATGACCGTGGTCAGAAAGCGCGAGACAAGTTTGATTTTCAGAAAGCTAAAAGAAATTGATCCCGACGCCTTTATCTCCATGGCCAGTGTTATGGGTGTTTACGGCAAGGGATTTGAAAACATTAAAATCTGATGAAGAAGAAATATTTAATTGGTATCTTTATCATTTTATTGATCGGTGCCCTGGCATGGATCTTCATTCGAAAGGAATTAAACAGGGAAAAACAAAAACCGGTTGTCCACACCCCGCCTCCTGTCATGAAGTTTGGCTTTCCGGTCGACTCTTTTTATATTGAACAGGCCACGATAAAAAACAACCAGAACTTATC
>CAZOYZ010000167.1:0-9775 GCA_964584045.1 uncultured Prolixibacteraceae bacterium
TATATTCAGCTCCGTTTTAATAACAAGCGAAATTCCTTTGCAGAGAGCAAGGGGAACGTGAATATTTTTGCCTTGCGATCTCTGCGGATCCTTCGTCCAAAAGCTGATGTCTAAGGGAGGTTGATGATGAAGTCGACGACACTAGGGCTAAAAAATGTGGGGGGGTGAGTGGAATGGGTGTGTCATATGGAACGTAATATTCATCATAGTTTGGATCTGAGGCAGACATATTCTTTTCAGATAACTCAACTAGCCCTCAAATGCTCCAAGCGATAATGACACACCTGAGGATCCACCACCATCAGCCTCAAATGTATAAGTTACATCACTATATCCTGATAACGAAGCCCGTAGAGTATGGATTCCTGGACGAATTCCAGTTAAAGTTATTGGTGCGACACCTTTATATATACCGTCGAGATATACGGATGCGCCACTTGGGGTAATCATAACATTTAAGATCGAACCCGAAGCCAAAGACAATGCAATATCTTTCTCTACGATTGAATCTGGAGATATTGTAATTGATTCTAAGTGCTCAATATATTCCTTTCCATTGTCTGTTTTTGATAATTTTAAGATATGAGTGCCAACGGGTACATTATTAATTACCAAGGGTGTTTTCCCCATATACACATCATCAATATATATTGACGCTTCACTGGGGGTTGTTTTTATATTTAATGACCCATAAGCACTATTTGTCAAAGAATTAATTGTTTGGGTGTTTTGTGTAAACAGATTTCCACCACCAATAACAACAGATATTGAAATAACTCCAACAATCAATAAAATTATTCCAATAATGACCCCCACTTTTTTATTTGACGATGTACCTGATTTGTTCTCCTTTTTAGCAAATCGTAAACATTGTTTTCTTAGGGATGCTGAATTTTTATAATTTCCTAATTTTTCAAATTCTAATGCAGCTTTATTATAAGCCTTATAATCATTCATTAGTGATAAAGCTAGATTATAATGTTCTTCAATAGCACGCTCTTCATTTTCTTTGTGAATTCTCTCTATTTGTTTTAAACAATTTTCCATTTGTGATTGAGAATCTTTATAATTAAGAATTTTATTAAATTCAGTAATAGCTTTTTGATATCCATCTTCAGTGTCAGATTCCATCAATGAAAGTGCATAATTATAATATTTCTCATCTACCTCTAACTTTGCCCGTCTTTTTTTGTCAAGATCTATTTCTTTTAATCTATTGCGACATAATTCAAGTTGGTTAATGGAATCTTTATATTCTCCTAAATTCTCAAAATTTTCAGCAGCTTTAAGATAATCAGATTCGTTTCCAGATTCCATTAACGATAAGGCATATTGATACGCTTTATTATTGTCTTGTATTTTTTCAAGTGATGTATTATATTCTGTGACTTCATTATTCAAACGATGTTGATATGCCGCATAATTCTGCAAATACGTTTCATTTGCTGTAATACGAGCTCTATCTTTGTCAATAAGGGAATAACACCCATCTAATAACTCTTTATAGTTTTCAGGAGCCTGATCATAGACGTGTTTTCTAAAATTATATACATTGTTACTCATATCTACCTCAAAGTCAAAGTGAACTGTATCTATCTAGTTTTGCGAGTCTGTCTCTCAATGCTTGAATGTTCTCAGAAACATACTTCTGAATCATTTGATTATATGACTTAGCTGAGTCAGTAAACGCAGAAACATCACGTTGCAATGTTTCATCCAAACCAGACTTCACACTATTGCAATCAGATTCCAATCTTAAAGTAATAGTATTTGCATCCTGAGCTAGCTTTTCAAGATTGCATATTGCCTGTTTTAGACTAGCATCATCTACTGAAATTACGTCCATTTATTCACCCACTTCATTATTTTGAATTGGATTGATTCTCTCTTGTGCAACAATTTTTACTTTCATATAAAATTGTTCACCTCTAGGGCCGATCCGTTCAATATCCATTATCTCATATTTTGTTCTTTCCTGAAGCAAGATCTCATATTCATGAGCTTCTTTAGCAATAGATGAACCGCGTACGCTAAGTTCACCAAGATGGAGAGCTTGTGCTCCTTTTGGAGCTAAAATTTCTATTATTGCAGCATTACGTTTATTTGCATGTTCCTCTGCAACCTCTCTTTTAATAGATGTCGATATAAATCCATCCATTTGAAATTGAGAGCCAATACTTTTCTGTTTTAAGTCATCAAATGGGAGTTTTTCAAAATTATTACAATTAATTTTATCCATTATTGGCAATATAGGTTGACCACTAAAAAGACGGAGCGCATTCATTAGCCTCACCTTAGCAATCTCATTTGAAATTTTTTGTGATCTTTTCAGACAAGCATCCCGATGTGATTTGTTATTAACACCACGTTCATCTTCATTTACCGATGACATTGACTTATTTATGTCAGAAGATGAATACTCACTCTCCACCCCATCCTTAGTGTATTCAACTATAATACCAATACTATCTTTATCAATTATCTTTACGTCTTCATTAGACCTTTCATCATATTTCTTAATAGATCTGGCTCCTTTTTCAACATGTTTAAATGATGATTTATCAAACGTCTCAAATGTAGTTGATTGATTTGTTAAATTTCTTTTTTGCGATATAGATAATATTTCTTCGGATGAATCATTGCCACCACCCAATGACCTTTCTGCTGTATCCCATTTCAATTTATCCGTATCCCATTTCAATTTATCCGTATCCCATTTCAATCTAAGTGAACCATCGGGGTAAGATGAAGCATTTCCCTCGCGACTAAAACTATTACCACTGTTACAATACCCACTGAAAAATGACGAAGTGAAACTACCACTAGGATGGCTAAATTCTCTGCTTTTTGCATAATCATCTAAGCCCTCAATGATTCTCGCAATTATACTCTTATTCTTTTGACACAATACGGACATAGATTCAATATTTGAACTATATTTGTTTTCATTTGTTGATAATTCTGATAGAGCTGTTGAAATATTTTTTTGAATAGGAATGAGATATTGGAAAACATCGTTAATATCATTAACAATTGCTATTGCTTGACTGAGTTTCACTTCATATTTTCTCGCATTAGCCATTGCTAAATTGTATGCAGCAACATCATACACATATATTTGCCCAGTAACATGCCCATCCTCATCGGATGTTTCTTCCCAATGTCCCGCAGCATAAATTGCTGCAGCTTCTGCCCCATATTGTGTTACCATACGTTGAAAGTCAGATACCAATGAATCTGCTTGTCCCAGAAGACTCCCAATTCTTGAAATCTTATCTTCAATATTTCGCAAATATTGATCAACTTTCTTTTTCCATTCTGAAATTTCATTTTTTTGAAAGTAAGCAAGATTTTTTATCTCGGAGTAGGTGGTACTTAATGTTGATTTATATTTCGTAACAGCGGATATTTTTGCCTGTATTTCTGACATTCCTACTCCAGCAACACTTGAATCCTAACCTGTGTTCCTTCTATAAAATTATCAACTGTAGTACCAACACTTTTATCCAGTTTTTCAGTTTCAGAGAATAATTGAAATGAAGATTCACATAGTATCTCACAATCATTTACTAATGCTAATAACTCAAAATTAATGTGTGAGTATTTTTTACTTACCGAGTCTCTCCATGAATGATTAACAGTATTGGTTGCATTCTCTAATTCCCCTTTATAGGCTCCAAAATATCCCGACATTATTGAATACCTCCTCTACCAATCTTCTTATTTTCTTCAATTAGTTCTGCCAATTTATCTAAATAGTCTGGAAAGTCTGACGTTTGTTCAATTAATTGTTTTATCTTTGCGTATTGTATTCTAACAGCTTCAAAAAGCGCACTGTATGTTGAATCGTCCCAGTCACTTCGGATTACAGAAATGCTACGCAAATACTCCTCAATAATAAATGATTGATCTGCATGATTTTTTCGGATTGCTGCAGCAATAGCACGTAAAGCCTCTGCATTTGTTATAATGGTCATTTTGTTTTCCACCAATTATGTCTCTAGATATCTCCGAATCCAGTCTATCTCTTTGCCACAGAAATCATTTATCCTATTTAGGTTTGCAATAATCTCTGCAATGCTTTGTGAAATCTCATTAGATACTTCTAAGTATTTTAGCACATGATCATCATTCCATTCTGCTAACAATGGATCTATGTTGTTTATCATAAATCTCAAATTTGCAGCCAATAACTCACTTGTATCATTTGTTTTGTTCTTTGCATTTATTACAACTAATTCTCCACCTACACTTACGTCCATAATTAATCAACTCTGTATGTTTTATTTTCAGCAACTAATTCTGCTTTCTTTTCAATTCTTTTAGCTAAGGTGTCACTACTATTAGCCAAACTAGAAACAGTTTGAACCAATAATTGTGATGATTTCATAAAATCATCATAATGTTCATCACACCATTTTCCACAAATATTATTTGAATTGTTGAAATTAGCAATTGCATCTGCCATATCTCTGGAATATACATTAATTGCTTCTTTTGTTGAATTCAATGCCGATAATGTTACTCTAATGCTAGTCATGTTTATCACCTAACTCATGTTTATCTTTTAATTCATTCCTCAATTCAAGCAACCATTTTTCATCAGTTTTTGAATCATATCTGTACGGCTTGAATTTGTATAACTCACCATTCAAATATGAGAAGGCTATTCCTTCTTTATTTAAACTATTGACTCCTTTATAGGTGTCCAATACATTGGTTAATGTTGCCGGCGATACACCTTTAAGTATGATTTTATTGCTGCATTCTCTTAATTCACTCATAATTTCACGAACACTCTGAGGTGAATCCATCGAAACTACAAAATGTATTCCAACATCAGATCCACGCATGAATAATTCTTTAAACATTTCATTGAATGTGGATTTTTCAGAGATTCCCATAATAGCTGAAGGGGAGGGAGAGGCAATATACTGTGCAAGAGCAGCAGGCATATCTCCGGATGATTTTGATATTGATTGATCTGTAGATCTATTCTCCTTAACATAAGGCTTATTGATCTCAATCATATTATTACTTCTAAATAACTCGATAAATGCCTGAAGTTTATGTATAAATATAAAGACTGGTGAATATGACTGCTGTATATTTGATGAACGTTCTTTCCTTATCAAATAGAGTTTTCTCATAATTTCAATCAGTTCATCCGCTGATTTCAACTCAGAGATATGATCCTTAAACAACTCTGGTAAAACATAATAAAGGTCACGCGGATCTTCTGGATCTTTGTATTCACCATTAATATAATAGATATTTTGAGAATTTGTTGGACTGCTATTTACATTATCAATAATTACCGATAAGAGTGCATATCCTATGATATCACGTATTTCACTCATATTAGATCCTGCTAACCAAATATTAGCTCTTGATTGACGAAGACCCAAATTAATCTCAAATGATTTACCTGTAATGTAATCTTGTCCTAAGTTTAACGAATAAAACAAGGATAATTTAGAATTGGGCTGTGAGCAATTGCTCCATGTAGTATACTTAGTCTCGCATTTATTTGGTAATGGGGTCTCATCGTTACCAACAATAAACAGTGGCTCTCTCACACCCCAAGATTCGGTCACTTGCTCCCATTTTTTGTTTATTTCGGATGTGAATGAATATCTGTCCTCGGAATTATATGCATAAGCAACTCTGAATTCAATATTATCACCAGCGGTCCTGATATCAGAAATGATAGCTAGTCCTTTTTCAGGACGATTTAGATTTTGTATTTTCTTAGGATCGATATTAATATCACTTGCATCTTCTGGATTATTCAAACGAAGAGAGACTCTGTTTCCAATCTGGCTCAGAATTTTATCCTTCAATCCAGGTACTTTAGGAACATTTTGAGATGCCCAGAGAATACTTATTCCAAAAGCACGCCCTTTCTTAAATAATTCACTTAAGATATCAATTGCTTCCTGTCCCAGTTTGTCATCTCTCTCAAATAACTCCTGTACTTCATCGATTAATATTAGGAGTCTCGCAATTTTTTCATCAGGATATTTCCGTCTAAATTGTACAATGTCTTCAACACTATGTTCTCTAAACAAATTTTCTCTGAATCTTAACTCCTTTCTTACGTTAGAGAGAATTGCCACCCCATCTTCAGGCTCACTTGTAAGGCCTGTTAATTTAATATGAGGTAACTGCCGGCTTATATCCTTATTTGCCTCATAAAATTTAAATTCCACGCCCCCTTTGAAATCAACAAGATATATCTGGAGATCATCTGGGCTATATTTATAACACGCACTCATTATCATGGTGTGTAATAAATTTGATTTACCAGAGCCAGTTCCCCCTATAACTACAGCATGTGCTGATCCTTCTCCTGTCGCATCAAACAAAATATTCTGAAGTTCACCCCCACGTTTGCCAATTGGCAGATCAATTACCTCAGAAACCGGCAATATTGAATTCCTATCATCCAATTTGTCGATTTCATTAAACATATCTTTCAAAGGTATAACAACACGCAGACCTTCCTTTGCCTTCTTTGTAAGTAGTGTGATAATTTTTGGGAGAAGTTCATATGAGATTTCATAATTAGGCAGATAACGATGATCTATAGATGTGGATGTGGTAAAATCATTGCCATTTTTGTTGATTACTAAGGCTGATTGACTCAGTTTTTTAACCATTTGATTGTAGTCTTCTTCTTTGACACCAATAGGTAAATCACAGGATGTATTATTTACAATAAATGTAAAAATTCCAGAGCGATTTCCATTTTCCATCAATTTCAATAATCTATTGTTTTCTTCTTCCTTCACTCCTTTTGGATAATTCAAAAGGACTAATAATGTAGCACTTTGCGGATTCGATTCTGCGATTATATTATATTGGTAAAAGTCTTCACAATCATTAAAACTTAGTTTGTTGTCAAAAATATCATGCATCGTCTTCTCCAGATTCATCAAAACCTCACCAAGACTCCGCGCTTCTCTGACAATACCATCACATAGTATTCGATTATTAATTGCAGTTAATTTTGTATATTTAGAAAATTCGCCTTTGTCATCTACATCAACTAAACAGAGATTCAATCTCCCAGCAGGGAAAGCAAGTAAGAATTGAATAATTATCTGATGAATGAAATTGAAGGTATCTGGCTCAAATTTCATTTCATGGATGTTAAGCCATATATTCCCATTATGTTTTAAATCCAATACCAATGGAACATTCAATTTACCATCTGCAACATATGAATTTAAAAGTGGGCTCTCTTTGATTAATGCCAGATATCTTGGATTTTCAGTTACATTTACTGATAATTTACCAATTGTTATTGCTTTTGAAAAGTTTTCAGACCCGCATATCAGATCTGATTGAAAATCAACCCCTTCTTGTTCAATATTTGTAAATGTAGATTTATTAAGTTCTGGTGTTTCTTTGATTAATGAGTCATTTATTGCCGAACTTTTTTCAGAATTAATCGCAGATGTTTCTTCATCTATCCACATTTCTTTAGATTGATCAATGTATTGGAAATAGGTATTCACATTCATAATATTTTTGAACGTTTTTTCTATATCCAATAGAATACGTTTAGCCCTAATTATCTCAGAAAATAACGATGATAATTTATCTTTATCAGGTCGACTATCTATATCTTTAACAGTGATTTTTGAGGATTTTAAATCATATAATGATTCAGTATCACCTTTTTTTACAAGAATAGTATCCTCTAAAATTTTAACGTTAAGTGGAGGATTTACTATATCAAAAGAAATCAAATTCAATTCTTTTTGTATTTGATTGATTTTAGTTACAATATTATAAAGATTTTCCTTTTCAAGGATTAATTTTGATGTTTCATCTTCACATGATGATAATTGTGAATCATAATCATGCATATTCAAATTATTTTTACATTTTAGTAGAATATCCTGGTTATTACCAGTTGTTTTGGAGAGAAGATCATTCAGGTATTTATCAAGAGATGTTAGATCGTTTTGAATTTGCATATTCAGTTTATTTTGCATTTCATTTTTCAAATTCGCAGACTCGATCTCAACTTCCTTTATATTTTCTGATAACAATTCATCATTATAGTCAATAATTTCAACAACTGTATTTAGTCTGTTGTTGATTTCATTACATAATTCTAAAACACATCCAATTTCCATAATTATCTCCTTTTGTTTAAGTCAGATGTAAATTGATTAAACTTGCATACTAAAGTATAACATTTAAACTCAAAATTATCATTCATCAGGTTCATCCTCACCACACATACTATCATGAGAATTCATAATATTTGATCTGTTAATTATAGCGTCATCGCCAATAATTGTTCCAGAACATTTATCATTTATCTCATCATTATGTAAATTAGTTATTTTTGACCTGTTTATTATTGCGTCTTTTCCAATTACTGTGCCGTAATTGTTTCCTGTGATTACTTGAGCATTTTCACCAATATTGTACACTACCTGATTAATGATTCTCGAAAACTCAGGATTGCAGGATTCGTCATGTGTTATGCATACATATTTCTGATCCGTATAGTGGTTAACCAATATTGGAGATACTTGATTGTCTCCAGCAAATATTCGTGCGTTATTTGGTCGGACATTGCCATTAATTGCAGGATATGGTGTTTTTTTATTAAGAGATGCAGCATACACCGTACCTCCCAATATCGATATCTCCCCATTTTCTGCGTGCAGACCTTCGAAGTTACCAACTACAGTAACTTCACCTGATGAGATGCGTATGGAATCATTTGCATAGATGCCAGTATCACATTTTTCAATGAATAATTTCCCATCACCTTGAATTTTTATTTCACCATCAAGTGAATACAGACCAATTATATCTTGCATAGTTTGTGACTTAGAAATATAATTCTTTGAAGATGGTTTCAGTTCTATTGTAAGATCTGCCCCTGCAAAAATAGAGCCGCCATCATAATTATCAAGTGATAAGATTTTTTTTTCAGAGTTCCAATACCATCCATCCCCAGAAATATCTTTTGGACTATATGTCGGAACATAATTTGTTTGATTAATACAGATTACGTCTGGAAGAAATTGGATGCCTGATGATATTGCATATTCGCATGCTGTTGATCGAAACGGGCAGTGAATTAATAAATAATCGCAATTATCAAATGCCCCATTTCCGATAGTAACATCAGGATTTACTATATATATATCTTTAAGATTTACACAATCTGCAAATGCCATATCCCCAATAGATAAAACTGATTTGGGAATATAAATCTCAACTAAACCAGTACAACCAAGAAATGCTTCCTTACCTATATAATTTAATGATTCGGGTAACTCGAGTTTTTTTAGACTCTCGCAATTTGCAAACGAACGTTCACCAATAGAAGTAACAGAATCAGGAATATTAATATCAGTAAGATTTGAACACGCTGAAAACGCTTCATTACCAATTCTTACAACCGAATTTGGAAGGGTTACCTTTTGTAGATGCAAGTAATCACGAAACAATCTTGAGTCAATTTCAGTGACAGCATCCGGGAGTGATATCTCTTTAAGTGTTTGTCTCTGACTTGAATGATCTGAACAGTCAATATTGGTTTTCATATAAGAAAATTCCTATGTTTTTTAGTTAAAATAGAGAGATAAGCTGAGTTAACCATACAAATTACACCACAAAAAATGATTTGAACCACTTCGCAAAACAGATTTCAGGTCTGGTTTTCATGACTACGGGAACAGGTAATTTTTTATTAAACAGCATTATAACTCCAATTGAATAAGTAATCTGTTATTATCTC
>CAZOYZ010000168.1:0-2257 GCA_964584045.1 uncultured Prolixibacteraceae bacterium
TAAATCCGGAACCGGTTGGCCTGTTGGTCCGACACCAGGATATACCCGGTCTTTCTGTCGCACTTATAAATCGAAATCCCCTCGTGGTCGCCGGCAAAGCCCTCTGTGGCAAACAGTGCCAGCTCGTCGCCGGCTCCCGTCACATCCGGGTCTGCGTGATATTTCCGAACGCCGACCCGTTCGTCCGAATAATAGATATACCCCAGTTCTTCATCCACAGCAATGGATTCGATCTCTCTTTTACCGCTGAATGTTCCAAACTGTCTCACCAGGGTCATCGTCAGCTTTCCCGGGCTGCTTTCGCGCAGCCGATACTGGGCAAGATAGCCTTCGGGAGGGCCTGATTTTCCGCCAACGATCACAAAAAATGCCTGGTCTTTCTGCCGCTTGTACAGGGCAACGCCCATCGGCGCCCGCTCCGTATTGCCGTCAAAAACGATCAGGTCGCCCTGGTCGATGGGTTCCAGCTCCGGCAACCGAAATACACGAATACGCTGTTCCATCCGCTCGGTCACCACGGCCACGTCGATCGTTTTCCCCTGAAATGGAAACCCGTACGTGATATCGACGTTATTCGGCCTGTTCAGTCCGCCCGAACGTTTCACGATCTTTCCCTTCAGGTCAAATGCATACAGGGCGCCGTCCGAATGCTTGTCGGTCCCGATAATCAGGCTTTTCTCCGGGTTCTTCCGGTTGATCCATATCGCGGGGTCGTCGGTATCCCATTTCGTGGTATCGGTCGTCAAGCGGGGTTTCACCTCCGTGAACGGAACTCCCCCGGGAATATCTTTTCCCTGGGCAAGTCCGGCGAAATGGCCGCACCACAGCAACACCACGGCCGGAATGATCCTGTTTCTCATTTTTCCCATCGGTCACGTTTTAACAGTTCTTCAAGATACGGACTTCCTTCAAGTTCCGCATTTTGTTTCATGCGGGTGAAGTTAGCGGTTTCATAGAGAACAAAACCGGCATAGTCCGGATTCGCCTGGACCATCCCGATCTCGTTCGCCGTAAACTGATAGCGAAATGGCCCGTTAAAGCGAAGCTCTTTCATGTTTCCCTGGAAGTAAAAAGGTTTGCGGGCCTCTCTGGTGGCGGCGCTGAACGTTTCCAGAACCTGTCGCAGGTTTTCAGGGCGGAGGGTCCATGCCCCGCGAAACTCCAGTTCATCGGCGATCTCATCAACCCAGGTTTTCCACTGCCACTCAAAATTGGGAGGGAGGTAGTTCGTTCTTCCGGGGCGGTCATCGGGCATCAGCATCTGGGAATAGAGGTGGACCACGAAGGTTTTTCCCGCTCGTTTAACCAGGTCGCGGGCCTCGCGCAGAAACCGGGTGTACGCATTTCCGTTCACACGCCTGATCGCCGCATAATCGGTCAGCCCACCTGCTTCCTGCACGACGGCATCGTTAAAACCATACTCCCAGTCCTCGGGCGAACGCGTATGATTGGAATGCCGGATATTGACGCCGTCCACTCCCCTTTCCAGGCAAAAACGGATCATATCCAGCCAATGTGTTCTGACTTCCGGATAAAACGGGTGAAGGTTCCCCGCCATGTATTTGGGTTTTCCGCAGGCCACGGCCACGTACCCTTCCTTGCTGAGCGAATAGGGTGCGGTAACCGGAACACGCTCGTCAAAACTGTAAAAATCGCGGTAGTGTTTTTCGGCCTTCTCCCGGTTTGTAAATTCCTCTTTCACGTCCGGATGCTGAAAATACCGGACAATCTGCCCGTACATCAGTTCGCCATGCTGTTTCCGGTGCGTGTCGTAAGCGACAGGGCCTGTACTCATCATCATCGGAAGATCACTTCCTCCGGCACCGGTGGCCTCGACAAGACGACCGCGTTCATTGGAAAAGTCGCCGCCGTCAGGCCGGCAACGGATCAGGATATACCGGTGACCTTCGGGAATCTGAAGTCCTTCGAGATGAATAATCCGGCATTCCCGGCTGACCGGGAACACGGGCCGCCATTCGACCGATTCCCGAAATGAAACAGGGCCGTTGTATCGCTCAAAACCATTATTCTGCCGGCTTGTCCAGATCGTGAGGTCTTCAGGTTTGATCCACGCAGGACGGTCATCATTCTTCACCAGTCTGATCACCGATACCGGTTCTTTGGCTTCGTACGTGCCGGGCCGCCGCTGCAGACAAAACTGCGGATTTTTTGCGACAAACGGGCGCGCGGTGGCACAGATCCCGCGGATATCCCGAAGCGCCCGCCCATCGTCAGGGCATGGCATCGAATGCGGGTA
>CAZOYZ010000168.1:2357-9738 GCA_964584045.1 uncultured Prolixibacteraceae bacterium
TGCCGAACACGCCGTGTCGACCTCGGCAAATACAATTGTTGAACGATGCGGATACGGCACGGACCGGTCGTTGTCGCCATGTCCCACGAAAACCAATGAATCCGCTTCGGTCGTCACCACGATGGGCCGGCTGGGACGTTTCATCCGGTTTTCGAGCACGAGGTAGGGTTTGTTCACCCATTTCCCGTCGGGCCGGCGGATCCGCAAAACGAACTGAGGCTTTCCGGTCTGGTCGACACTGTTCTTGGTGACCAGCCACAGGGTGCCATCGGACGAAAGCGCTGTATTCAAGTGGTCGTCGGCCGTCTTATTCCCGGAGTCGATCACGGTTTCCTTTTCCCATGCCGTGGCCGGATATCCGTCCCTGTGTTCACGGATCAAAACGGCGTCGCGCACCTGGTCGGACCAGATCACCCCCACCCCGCCTTTTACCGGCGTGATGGTACAGATATCGTCTTTATCCATTCCCTTTGCCAGAACAACCGGCTTCGTCCAGTTTTTGCCATCGTCGGCAGAAAACCACACGCACACGTTCAACGCCGCTGTCGCGGCAACCCACCAGTTACCCTTCCCGTCTTTCGCGAGCGTCGCCGTTTCTATCGGTGCAGGCGACCGCGGATACAGGGTAGCCAGGACTTCCGGTTGCCAGGAGACGGCGGACAAACCCGGTTGTTTCCGAAGACGAAAGACCGTCAGCGACGAATCGGCGACACCCACCGCGGTCACCTGATCCTCTTCACCCCAGACGTCGGCCCTGCCGGGCACCCCGTTGAGTTTCTTTCTCACCTCAGGATGTTCCTGCCAGCCACTCCCGGTGCGTTGCCAAAGTGTCGGTCCGTCGGAGTCGGGCAACACCGCCCACCAGGATCCGCCTGCGAACCATAATTTTGACTGGGGCTTATCGGCAGTCGGGTAAACATAATTCAGCCGGAAAACAGGTCCGGCTGATGGTGAAAAATGACCCGGGTTTTGCGCGGCCGAAAAACGTCCTGACAACAAAACCAAACTGATGATGAACAAAATCTTTCCTGACATAAGTTGCATGTTATGAAAAAATTCCGGTATGTGCAAGCTGCCCATACCGGAAACTTATGACGTCAATACCCTGTGTTTTGTTCCAAAACAGCACCGGTATTTTTTTCAATTTCACTGTACGGGATGGGATATAAGTTATGATACTCCTGATATTGGATCAAAGGATTGTATTTTTTACACCGTTCAACCAGAAGCCCCAGCCTCCTGAGAGTAAACGACCTGTATTCTTCAAAAGCCAGTTCCCGCATCCGTTCATCCAGGATATAATCAATATTGACATCGGCTGCCGCCACGTCGGGCGCCTGGGAACGGCGGCGCACCACGTTAATATCTTTTGCCGCGTTCACCTTGTCGTTATTTCCCAGGTAGGCTTCGGCCCTTAAAAGATAGGTTTCTGCCAGCCGGATAATATAATTATCACGATAGGTGTCCCTGGCTTCGCTCGTCAAAGATCCCGGGACGGTTTGATCGGGCAGCCATAAGAAAGAAGGATGCCTGCCAACCGTGGTACATTTCGCGGGATAGGGGTACCAGTTTCGTGTGGTATCGGCTTCCGAGACCAGGACGATGGGCACGTTGTCGCGGAATACCCACTTCCCGAAATAGTCGGAAGCCGGGTTCATCACCGGCAGGTCGCGCACCATGTTATACTTTGAATTCCGCATATCCTGCGCATAGCCGCTTTTGTTCCAGACTTCCCATATAAAGTAGTTGGTTGGCCGCATTCCCCCGATCCCGCGACCGGTAAGATACGTGTTGGGCTGAGGCGCCACAGGAACGAACTTGCCGTTGCTGTTTCTCACGTTGGCGCTGTTTGTCCGGGGGCAGCCCTGTCTTTCCAGGGGGAAACCACCGTTGCTTCCGCTGCCGCCGGGAACATCAACGGCATACTGGGTCACCCATATCGCCTCCGTGTTGCCCGCAGAACGGTTTTGGTTGCCCGGTCTGAAAAGATCCCAATAGACGTCCCCGCCATAGATGGTATCGTTAAACGGAGCCGGAAACCTGTTTCGTTCGGGGTTGACATCTGCGCCAAACCGCGTGGTCATTAACGCCATTCCCGGGAAGTCGATCACCACGGACGCGGCCTGAATGGCATTTTGCCACTGCCGCAGGGAGATATACACCTCCGACAGCAGATGCCAGGCGGCGAGGTTGCTGACCCTGGAGTCGTCCACCTCATCAATGTCAGGCAAATTTTCGGCGGCATATTTGAGGTCCTGCATCGCCTGTTCGTAGGTTTCATCGCGCGAAGACCGGACGTAATCCCTGGTCGGTTCTTTGGTCTCTTCCAGGGTGATGGGAACACCTCCGTACATATTGGCCAGTAATTTGTACATGAACCCGCGGAAAAACCGGGCTTCGGCCTGGATCAGCGTCTTCTCGCCTTCGGTCAGTTCGCTCTCCGGCGCTGCCGACCGTTCAACAATGGTATTCGCGTCATAGATGATCCGGTACGCGCGCAGCCAGAAATAGTCGGCATACGCAGACTGGGGGGTGAGATTTCCGGCGTAATTCATAAGTCCCGCCTTGCTCGTGCCGTGCACCAGATCGGTAAATTGCCATACCGTGTACACCCCGCTGGCGTCGGAGTCGTCCCAGAAATCGTTCCGGTAGCGGCCGTACAAATTCACCACGGCCGATTCGAAGTTCTTCAGGGTGACGTAAGAATTTTCCGGTGAATAGAAGTCGAGGGGTATCTCCTTCAAAAACTTATCCTCGTTACAGGAGTCAAAAACCAGGGGCAGCAAAAGAAACAGACCAACGATGAATATTCTCTTCCTAAAGGGCGCCCATATTTTTATCACAGTTACTTTCATTTCCACATCTTTTTAAAATTCAACATCGATACCGAACGTAAAACTCGTCAGAACAGGCCGGCCATCTCTGGTCATTCCCTCCCCGGTTTCGGGGTCCCAGCCGGGCCAGTTGGTCCAGGTCGCCAGGTTTTTACCGCTCATGTAAAGCGTTAAGTTCTGAATAAACGAATTTCGCAGTACTTCGCGCGAAAAATTGTAGGATAACGACACATCCTGAAGCCGGATGAAATTACGCGGGGTGTACCTGTCGCCAAAGTGTCCGGCCAACGGGATGGCCTGATACCTTGCGTTGGGGTTGTCGGGTGACCAGAAGTCGATCTCCCGGAACAGATTGCGCCGGAAAACGCTTTCGGATAGGCCCCAGTTACTTAAGTCGTCGAGACCTAGGTAGTGCTTTTCCCCTCCCTGAATGGAATTAATGAAAATCCGAAGTGTCCAGTTCTTGTATTTCAACTCGTTGTTGAGGCTGAACCGGTAAGCGGGATCGCCGTATCCGATAATCCGCCGGTCCTTGTCGGGCGTATACTCGCCTTCATTGCTAAGATCTTTTATTTTATAGCTTCCCAGGGCAAACCCTGGCGGCAAGGTTTCGCCAACCTGCCAAAACTCACCGGTGATCTCGTAGGTATAAATCGACGAAAGAGATTCGCCGATAAACAATCCTTCTGAGGTCAGGTCGTCTTCGCGGCCGTCTCCGTCATGATCAAATCCCAGGAGTTCTTTCAATTCATTTCTGTTGCTTGAAAAGGTCAGGGTACTGAGCCAACTGAAGTCATTCTTTTTGATCACCATGCCCGACAAGGACAGGTCTATTCCATGATTGTGGATCTTTCCGAGGTTGTCGGGAAATGTCGAATACCGGCTGATCGAGGGAACATCAACATTATACAGAAGGTCAAACGTGTTGTTATTGTAATAGTCGACGACTCCGAAGAGGCGATTCCCCAGGATTCCGAAATCGACGCCGACGTTGATCCCCTTCGTGGTTTCCCATTTCAGGTCGGAACTTGCCAGACTGTTGATACTTTGGGTATAAATTGATTTTTTATCTCCGGTAATGTAGTTATAACCGCCGTCCACGATCGCGAGTGTCTGGTAGCGGGCGATTGTTCTGTTGCCGTTTGCCCCGTAAGATACCCTGATTTTCAGGTTATCCAGCCATTCCCAGTTTCGGGCAAAGGGTTCCTGAGAGGCCACCCATCCGAACGCGGCCGAGGGGAATATCCCAAACTTATGCGCTTCGCTGAAACCCGAAAAACCATCTCTTCTGATCGTCCCTGTCAGCAGATACCGGTCCTTGTACCCGTAAAAGAGCCTGGCCATCTGGTATAAGCTGGACTCCTCCCAGGCGCCGGAGTTGACGTCATACAAATCCGTGCTTCCGGCGTGAAGCCGGTTGTATCCAAGCACGGGATTAATAAAATCGGAGGCGCCTGCATACGTGTTGGTGTAGTTGCGTTCCTCCATCCCATACACCAGCGTGGCGTTTACATGGTGGATGTCGTTGAACTTTCTGCTGTAAGTAACGATATGATCGGCAGTCCAGTCGTTATTGATCGCTTCCGACTTGTAGCCGCTCCCCCTCAGGTTGGCGCCCGCTTCCGAAAATCCGTAGTTACTCCTGCTGATCCGGTTATTGCTGAAATTCACCTTGTAAGACAATCCTTTCACAAACGGAATGTCAATATTGGCATAGATGTTCCCGGAAAAGTTGATCCGCTTATCCAGATTATCATCCGCTGCCGTCAAAAGCGGATTGAGCAACTGACTTCCCGGGTAGGTGACATAGTCGCCGTTGGCATCGTACACCGTCATGAACGGGTTATGCTCATACCTGAACCTCGGGTTCACCTCATTGCCGGAATAATCGCTCGTCGACAAAAACGACTGGATGCCAAACGTGAACCAGTTCGTGATTTTGCTATCGATATTGATCCTGGCGTTGATCCTTTCATAGTCTTCATTCAGCATATAGCCAACCTGGTCACTGTATCCCAGGGAAATAAAATAGCTGCCGGATTTGATCTGGTTGCCGATCGACAGGTTGTGCGACTGGGTGTGCATGTGATCCCTGGTGACCAGATCATACCAGTTCGTTAAAATCCCTTCATTGTACGCCCTGAACTCTTCCGCGGTCTCAAATCGTGAGGTAAAATTATACGTTGGATTTTTCTCAAGGTACCCGGATTCAGGAGTTCTGCTCTGATAAAAGTCGGAGCGTTCGGTTTTTTCGATCCAGTAATCCGCATCCGGATAATCAAAGGTCTTGTAGGGTGTTTGGAAAGAATACTGACTTGACAGCCGGATCACGGGTTTGCCTTCCTTCCCGCCGGCTTGTTTGGTGGTGATGATAATGACCCCGTTCGCGGCCTGTGACCCGTAGACCGCCGTGGAACTGGCATCTTTAAGAACATCGACAGTCTTGATGTCATTGGGATTCAGGTCGATAATATTTCCGCGGAAGATAACCCCGTCAACGACAATCAAAGGATCTGTTTCTCCGGAGATGGTCGTTCTCCCCCGGATTGAAAAACTGGGTTCTTCTCCGGCCCTGGTTACCTGTCCGACATTCAATCCCGGCACGGATCCCTGAAGCGATTGCATAATGGAGAGGTTGGGTTGCTCCCTGAACGATTCCACATTCGCACGGATCACAGAACCGGTAAGATCAGACTTCCGCATCGTCCCGTATCCGATGGCGACCACTTCCTGCAAGCCGATCGTTTCTTCTTTCATGACCACGTCGATGGTCATTCTTCCCTCCACGTTGATTTCCTGGGTTTTCATTCCCACGAACGAATACACGAGCGTGGCGTCCGAAGGGATGTTGGCCAGCGAATAACTCCCGTCCGTGTCGGTCACCGTTCCCCCGGTCGTGCTTTTGACGACCACCGTCACGCCCGGCAGCGGAGCGCCGGCAGCGTCGGTCACCTTCCCTTTCACCGCCCGGAGTTGCTGCATGGCGCTAAACTGATCCATCGCCTTCCGGGCAGATGGATGGATGATGATCAACTTGTTGTTGACCGTATAGGTTAATCCTGTACCATCCAACAGATAGTTCAAAACAGCTTCAATGGACGCATCTTCCATATCGACGTTGACGACTTTCGATAAGTCGACCTCATTCACATGATAAAAAAATGAGAACTGTGACTGATCCTCAATCCTCCCGAGTGCCTGTTCAATCGTTAAATTCCGGCCGGTCAGACTGAGTTTCGTGTTTTGGGAGTAGGTGGAAGCTGACACCTGTATCAGCGCCACCAACAAAAACAAGCACATTAATTTCATAATTCGACAAGTTTTGGAAAGACCGCTCCAACAGCGATCGTTCATTTTCATGAGTCGTTCCTCTTGCCCGGCAATGCCCAAACAAGTTTGGCATTGTTCCAGCTTCATCGAAACGTTCCCGTTGTTTCGCTTTTTTTTCATAAATTTGACATGTTTAAGACAATTACTAATCGATTGTTTTGTACATGGCGGAGAGTTGTGGCGACTTTCCGCCATTTTAGTTGTGTTACATAGGCTTGTAAATTAATTCAAATTCGCGGAAGTTGCTTTTATGGTACTCGATTGGGGTAGTCAGTTTCAGCGCATCCAGCACCTGCCAGATGGTCTCCTGGTTTTTAAAGCTACCCGAATAAATCATCGAATTGAATGCAGTTTCCTGCCAGACCAGCCTGACATCGTACCAGCGTTCCAGTCGCCTGATCAAATCGGGAAAAGGGATCTCCCTGAAAATAAATTCATTGTTCACCCAGGCCGTTTCTGACTGAAGATCGGCTTTTGCCAAAACCGGTTCCATCGTTCCCTGGTCAAAGCTGATCTTTTCGCCAGGCTTCAACTGATAAGAACGATGATCGTCTGCCATCAGGCTGATCCGGCCCTCCATCAGTGTGGCGCTGATCTGCCGGTCGCCCGGATAGGCATTCACATTGAATTTTGTCCCGGTAACAGCAATATTGAATTTGCCGGTCTTCACGGTAAAGGGATGCCTGCGGTCGGCCCTCACTTCAAAAAAGGCTTCGCCGCTGAGGGTGACGATCCTGTTCCGGGAAGAAAAGCGGGCGTCCACGGTTAACCGGCTGCCCGAATTCAGGTTGACTTTGGTTCCGTCGGCCAGCGAAACCTGCGACCGGGATCCCAAAGGGACCGTAAATACCTCGGGCCCGGCCGAATGGACAAAGGGAGCCTTCAGCAAGAGGGCTCCGGTGAGGAGAGCAATAACCAATACCGCAGCGGCAGCAGCTACCTTCATCCAAACGGGGATCCGGTACCCGGACGTTTGCAATGCCCGGTTCCTGTAAAACAACAAAAGCTGCTCTGCAGGCTCCTGTTCTCCCGACTTTAAACCCGCATCCCAGGCATCCTTAATCTCCATAAAAAGCTTTTTATTCGCTGCACGTTCATTGATCCAACTGAGCAACTCCTTCGACTCGCCTTCGGTCAGGTCACCGTTCAGATAACGGGCAATCAACTGTTCATGGGTTGCAGTATTCATAAATCATCCAATTCTGACGTATTTATAA
>CAZOYZ010000169.1:0-9669 GCA_964584045.1 uncultured Prolixibacteraceae bacterium
TGCACTAAAATACGGAAAAAGAAAGAAAATTAAAAAAGCGACAGTTGATTGTCATTAGGACGGGGTTTGGCTGGTACGGTACTTGGCTGCATGATGGGGACAGTTAACCCGGACGAAAATTCCGTGATGAACCTTGACGGCTGGTGGTGCTCTTCTTTTCCGTACCGGACTCGTTTTCCGGCATGAGTAATATAAAGCTCGTCGCGGGCGCGGGTCATGGCCACGTAAAACAGGCGCCGCTCTTCTTCCGGATCAGCATCCCTTCGTCCGGATGGTGTGATGCCTTCTTCTGCGCCGGCGATGAACACGACCGGAAATTCCAGTCCCTTTGCGGCGTGGAAGGTGAGCAGGCGGATGCCGTGCGCCTTTTGACGTCCTGTATCTGTAAAGTTGTTCAGGGTAGCGTCGTTAAGGAATTGTTGAATGCCGGAGCCGGCTTCCTTGGCCATGGTTAAAATGATCTCTTTTTTCAGGATCTGTTCTTCGTTTAACTGATGATCAGGCAGGTAACTGCCGAAGATCTTATCAACAAGATCATCAACCTTTAACGCGGGCAACCGGGCCGCAAGTTCCCGGTAAAAGGTTTTCCATGCGACGAAACTCGCCGCAGCGGTACCTTTGTCCGGAACAGATGCTGTCTCCGTCCATTGTTCGCTGTTTTCATGAAGCCGGGAAAGGAAACCGCGGACGATTGTCCGTTCCCAGCCCGCCAGATGATTCAGAATGCCTTCCAGAGCGATCAGATCGCCGGGATAAAGGAGCAGTTTGAGTATCGCAGCAATCAGCGTAAACGGCTCAGTACTTAAAAAAGATGTTCCGTCACCCGGAATAACCGGTATATTTGCCTGTTTAAAGCGGGAGAGCAGTTCGCGGCCCACCTGGTGCGTCCGGTAAAGGACAGCGATGTCTGAGAAAGAATAGTCTCCTTCGTCGTATGCCGGTCCTCCTGAAAGCAGATTAAATCCGCCGACCTTCTTTTCGATTTCGGAGGTGATGAACTGAGCTTCCTTTTCCGGATTTTCGGCCAGGAAAAGTTTGATCTTCTGTTTGCCGGAACGGGTGGCCTGCAGACTGAGGCCGCTTCGCAAAGTGTTCCGGGCAATCAGTTCTCCGGCGGCTTTCAGCACAGCAGGGACCGAGCGGTAATTCTCCGCCAGACTGATCTCTTTCGGGTTGAAATCTGCAGCAAAGCGGAAGAACAAGCTGACGTCGGACCCTCTGAATTCGTAGATCGCCTGGTCGGGATCGCCAATAGCCAACAGATTTTTACCCTGCCCCAGCAGGGTTAAGAATTCGTATTGTAACCTGTTGATATCCTGAAATTCATCAACGGCAACAACCCGGATCGCTGAGCGTTGTTGTTCCAGTATTCCCGGCTCTTTCTTCCACAAGCCAACAAGCTGGTTGATCACGTCCGAAAGATCAATGGCTTTCCGTCCGGAAACATATTGCCGGTAAATTGCAGCACGATCCTTTAGAAGCTCAAGACCCGAATCTTCATTCCGTTCAAACAAGATGGCCAGGGCATCGCAAAGCTGTTTGCAGTTATTTTCGTTCATCTCCGGAAACAGGAACCGGAGAACGGATAGCCGGTTTGTTTCGTCATAAACTGTACGTAATTCCGGATTGCATTGCTGCAGCATCCGGTAGGCAACGGCATGAAACGTCCCGGCAGTGATCTGCCTGGCATCATCACCCAGCGTAACGACCAGCCTGTCGCTGATCTCACGGGCTGCCTTATTGGTGAACGTGATGGCCAGCACTTCAGAAGGTTTGGCTTGTCCCGATTCGATCTGGTTCCCGATCCATTGGATGAGCGTGCTTGTTTTGCCGGTTCCGGGTCCTGCCGTAACCAGTACGGCACCGGTGACCGCTTCTTTTACCCGTTGCTGAGCTTCGTTTAAACCGGTTGTTTTTAGCGGAACGGCCGGTTCTTCCAAAGCAGGAAGATTGTCTGTACCCGAAAGGGCAGGAGCGTGACCGGCTTTTTCGGACCGAACAGGTGTCGTCAGACCGAAAAGATGAAGTTGTCCGCTCAGTTTGGCCAGCTCGCCCTCCTGAAAGATCCGGATCACGCCATATACACCATCAAACCCGGGTTGGGGGTTCACCTGCCGCAGGCGCATCCGGCTGATCGCTTCGGCCAATATGGGATCTGCCCGGCGTTTGATCTCATCGACCGGGGCATTTTCGAGGAGGGTGAATTCATTCCCGAAAGCAGAGATGGCCTGCTGGTATGCCTGGATGACCGTTTTGCTTTCCGGGCCCGACCCTTTTATTTCAGCCAGGATCTCGGGTAGGGGGATCAGGTATTCGTAATCTGCGCTGCCTTCCGGTTTTTGCGGCCCGGGGCGGTCGGAAAGCTCTTCTACCCGGTTCAGGACACCCACAGTGAGCGGTTTCCCGCAAACGGGGCAAATTCCTTTGCAGCGGTTTGTATCTTTAGGCTCCAGGGTGACTCCGCAGGCACGATGCCCGTCGAGATGATATTTCCCTTCCTCTGGAAAAAACTCGTAAGTGCCCAGGAATCCTTCCCTCGATTTCAATGCATTAAAAAGCCCGTCATAGCTAAACTCGGTATTAAAAAGGTTGGCTTCGCGCCCCAGTTTTTGAGGAGAGTGCGCATCCGAGTTGGAAACCATCGTAAACCGGTCAAGCGCGCTCCATTGCCAGTTCATCGGCGGATCGGACGAGAGGCCGGTCTCCAGGGCAAAAATATGCCCGGTGAGATCACGGAAGCAGGCGTCGATGCTGTCGTATCCTCCTTTTGATCCCAGGGTGGAGAACCAGGGCGTCCATACGTGGGCCGGGATCAGGTACGCCCGATCGGAACTTTCGGTCACGATCTCCAGCAAATCGCGGGAAGGAAGTCCGAGGATCGGACGACCGTCGGCCGTCAGGTTCCCGATGGTTGACAATTTTGCATTGATGCGGGCTACCGTGTCGAAATCGGGGGCGTATACCAGATTGTGGTTCTTCCTTACCTTATCTCCATGTTTATAAATGGAACTGATCTCGGTCGAAAGGCAGAACCTGACATCAGTCTCCCGAACCTTTGTGCCGGGAAGGGCAGGATTGCGGGGCGGGTTTTTCAGCCTGAAAAAACCGTTGCCGTCAGGCTCCAGCTTTTCCCGGATCTCCTTAAACCATTGGGGATGGGTAAAATCACCTGTTGCGACCACGTGAATGCCTTTCATCCTGGCCCACTGGTAAAGTGTTTCCAGGTTCAGTTCCTTGCTGGTTGCCCGTGAAAAACGGGAATGGACATGGAGATCTGCAATATAAAACATAGTGTCCGGATTTGTGTTGCGGATGAAGTTACATCTTTTTATTGAATGTGGTTAAATTGTAAAACTGTTAAATTGCGAATATGAACAGCTAATGGCTAATAGCTTCCCGGCTAGTTGGGCCAGGAATTATTTTCAGGGTTCACGTCAGGCAGTTGTTCATCCGGATCGACCATCACCGATTTCAGCGGACTGATGGAGTTGCAGTTGAAGACGTATTCGCCGCCTTGCTGCCAGATCTCGGCCGGGAGTTTAATATTCCTGACCGTACCGTTTTCTTCGGTGATCCGAAGCTTTACCGGCATGACCATTTGCCGGGTGTTTACCAATGTGATCTGCGAACCTTTGGCAGGATTATTTTCCACATAGCTGACCGACGCCACACTCTGGTCCAGCGTCCAGGTCTGACAGTACCAGGCATTCCAGAACCAGTTGAGGTCCTCCCCGGCGGCATTGTTCATCAGCCTGAAAAAGTCGTTGGGGGAAGGGTGTTTATAGGCCCATTGACTGAGATATTCCCTGAACGCATAATCGAAGCGTTCGGGGCCGAGAATATATTCCCTCGCCAGAACCAGTCCCAGTGCAGATTTGTAGTAGTTAAGCGTATGTCCGTCCTGCCTTTTGATGACATCGGCGTAGTTGACCAGGCTTTCTGCATCGGGTCGCGTCAGATAGGGAACCAGATCCCTGGCCGGGTTTTTACCTTCCGGGTCATATTCCCCGTCGCGTTTTGGCCCGAATTCACCTTTATTAAAATTGTCCTGGGCATAGATGTCGATGAACGTGTTGAAGCCTTCATCCAGAAAGGCAAAGCGGCGCTCATCCGATCCGACGATCATAGGAAACCAGTTGTGACCGATTTCATGGGCGGTCACATAATACATGGTTTTGGCTTTCCTGATCTTCCATCCGCAAAAACACAGGCCGGGATATTCCATCCCTCCCACTGGACCGGCAATATTCAGGGCTACCGGATAAGGGTAAGGAAACCATTTTTCTGAAAAATGTTCGACGGAATGTTTGAGGTAAACGGTCGACCGGCTCCAGGCTGAGTCGCCCACGGCTTCTACCGGATAAACAGACATAGCTAAAGCACTTTCATTACCGGGAAGATTTATCCGTGCGGCATCCCAGATATAGGCTTTTGATGTCGCCCATGCGACATCACGGCTGTTGGTCATCCGAAAACGCCAGGTCAGAAGACCTTTTTGTACAGGACGGTTTGACGGTGAGCCTGCCTCTCCGGGTTCAATAATGAATTTAACATCATCGCTTCCTGCTGCATTTTTTAACCGGTCGATCTGTTTCCGGGTAAGTACTTCTTCCGGATTGACCAGTTCGCCCGATCCGACAACGATCATGTTCCACGGTACGGTCACACTATACTGAAAGTCGCCATACTCACAGTAGAATTCGCCGGGCCCGAGATAGGGCAGGGTATTCCAGCCCCGGATATCGTCATAGACACAGATCCGGGGGTACCATTGGGCCACATCGTATAATGTTCCGTTTTTTGTTAACACGCGTCCTGTACGGAATTGTTTGTCACTGATCTTAAAAGAATAATTAAATTTCACCCTGATCTTTCCTCCGTTGGCAGGAAGAACCTGAGGCAATCTGACCTGCATCCGGGTATCATCGATGATATAACCGGCCGGGGTTCCTTCATCGAGTTCAACCGACCTGAACAGAAAGCCTCCTGCCACGGTCGGAACACCCTGTGAATAGCTTCCGCGCGAACCTTCCTTGAAAAGATCCTGTCCGAGCTCAAACCATAAATAAGTCAACGGATCAGGACTGTTATTCGTATAGGTGATCAGGGCTGTTCCCGAAACAGTATGCGTGGTGGTATCCAATGAAACAGCTATTGAATAATCTGCTCTGTTTTGCCAGTAACCGGCACCGGGTATCCCGGCTGCGCTTCGGTAGGGTGACTCAGGCAAGCTGAATAACAGGGGATTAAATGCCTGATGCCGGTCATAGATTTCCTGCGTACGGACGGTCAGGGTGAGAACAGTCAGCAGGAAGACGGTTAGAAGAAGCTGTTTAATCATGGTTATTCGGGAATTTGACACCAAGATAGGACAATCATCCGGCTGTTAAGTTCAAGACTTCATGTTTTTATGAACAATTTTCCGTTGAATTAACTTTTAAATGACATCCTTTTTTTACAGGTGATTTCTGCTTTATTTTGTAATATTTTCAGAAAAAAGGATACTAACTGATTAATTAAAATATTGAGTCATATGAACAAACTTCAGCAATGTTTGATCCTTGTATGTTTCTTAACAGCAAACTTAGCTAATGGCGCGCAACCGGAAGCGCGGCTCTTAAGGTTCCCGGCCATCTCAGGGGATCAGATCGTTTTTAGCTATGCAGGCGATCTGTATACGGTATCCGCCAATGGGGGTACTGCAGGCAAACTAACCAGTGATGCGGGCTATGAAATGTTCGCGCGTTTTTCTCCTGACGGGCGTCAGATCGCTTTTACCGGGCAGTATGACGGGAATACCGAAGTCTTCGTGATACCCTCGGAAGGAGGCGTTCCCAAACGGCTTACCTACACAGCCACCCTCGACCGTGACCTGATCTCCGATCGCATGGGACCTAACAATATCGTGATGGGATGGACGCCCGACGGAAAGAACATTACCTACCGGTCAAGAAAACAAAGTTTCAATCCTTTTAAGGGGCAGTTGTTCAATGTTACCGCACAGGGTGGGATATCGGTTGAACTGCCATTGTCTGAAGGCGGGTTTTGCAGTTATTCTCCCGATGGCACAAAACTGGCTTTCAACCGCGTGTTCCGCGAATTCAGAACCTGGAAGTATTATCAGGGGGGTATGGCAGATGATATCCGGATCTTCGATTTTAAAACAAAGGAAGTAAAACCGATGACCAGTAACCCGGCACAGGATATCTTTCCCATGTGGGCAGGTGAAGAGATCTTCTTTTTATCGGACCGTGACCGGACGATGAATCTGTTTGTGTACAATACCAAAACCGGGACTGAAGAAAAGGTGACCAACTTCACGGAATATGATATCAAATTTCCGTCCATCGGCGGAGATTATATGGTGTTTGAGAACGGCGGTTATCTTTATAAGATGAATGTCAAGGACAAAAAGCCGGTCAAAGTACCTGTTTATATTCAAAATGATTTTATTTATGCCCGGGACGAATGGAAAGATGCATCGAAGCTGATCTTCGACGGAGATCTGTCGCCGAATGGTGAACGCGTGGTGTTCAGCGCCAGGGGAGAGGTGTTCAGCGTCCCGTCCGAAAAAGGGATCACCCATAACCTGACAGGAACCCCGGGTGCCCATGAACGCAGTGCAGTTTGGTCGCCCGACGGGAAACGTGTGGCTTACCTTTCGGACGAGTCGGGCGAATTTGAGATCTGTATGGAAGATCAAAGCGGAGATGAGAAAGCGGTTCAGCTGACCAAAGGGGCAGATACCTATTACTTCGGCATTACCTGGTCGCCCGACAGTAAAAAAATTGCCTGGTCCGATCGCAAACTTCGCCTCCGGTATGTCGATGTCGAAACGAAGAAGGTGACTACCGTATATCAGTCGGAATACGGTTTAATCGATTCCTATAGTTGGTCGCCCGACAGTAAATGGATCACCTTCAATAAACCGTCTGACAATGACTTCACAAAGGTCGCGGTGTACAACCTGGAAAAAAATGAGGTGACGGATGTGACGGATGACTGGTACAATTCAGGTTCTCCGTCATTTTCATCAGACGGGAAATATCTGGTTTTTATTTCCGAACGCGACTTCAATCCGGTTTACAGCCAGACAGAATGGAACCATGCCTATACGAAAATGGACCGGATCTACCTCGCGATCCTGTCAAAAGATACTCCTTCTCCCTTTGCCCTGGAAAATGATTCCGTAAAAACAGAACCGCAGGAGAAAGTGACGGAAGAAAAGAAACCCGAAGATAAAAAGACCAAAGAAGAAGGTACGGATTCCAAAGATATGACGATTGATTTTGAAGGACTTTCGGAGCGGATTGTTTCATTGCCTGTAGGTCCTTCCAATTATTACAATGTTTCCTGTGGGGGCGGGATCGTTTATTACAGTGAATACAACGGCGGACGTCAGGCCAAATACTACGATCTGAAAGAAAAAAAGGAGACCGTGATGGGTGAGTTCAATTTTTCCATCTCTTCGAATTATAAAAAGATGCTGGCTAAACAGGGAAACAACTGGTATGTGACCGATCTGCCAACGCCGTCCAAACCCGTCAAACTGGAGAAGGAAATTGACTTATCGCGGATGAAGGTTTGGGTGGATTACCGGCAGGAATGGAAGCAGATCTATGATGAAAGCTGGAGGCAGATGCGTGATTTCTTTTACGTGGAGAACATGCACGGTCTGGATTGGAAAGCTATGCACAACAAATATGCGGTTTTGGTCCCTTATGTCCGCCACCGCGATGATCTGACCTATATCATCGGGGAGCTGATTGGTGAACTGAACGTTGGCCACGCCTATGTGCAGAGCGGACAACGTCCGGAGCCGAAACGGATAAAAACCGGATTGCTCGGTGCAAAGATCAGCGCCGATCCGTCAGGTTACTTTAAGATCGAAAGGATCCTGGAGGGCGCTAACTGGAACAGGAAGTGGCGTTCTCCTTTAACTGAGGTTGGTGTGGATGTCCATGAAGGTGATTACCTGATCGCAGTTGACGGGGTCGGAACAAAATCAGTGCGTGACGTGTACGCGCTTTTGGTGGGGAAGACCGGTCAGGAAGTGGAGCTGACCGTCAACAGTAAGCCGTCGGAAGAGGGAGCCCGCAAGACCATTGTTTCGCCGATCGGCGACGAGTCCGGTTTGTATTACCTGAACTGGGTGCAGTCCAATGTGGAGAAAGTGAATAAAGCCACGAACGGAGAGGTGGGCTACCTGCACATTCCCGACATGGGCCCGGAGGGTCTCAATGAGTTTGCCCGCATGTTTTATCCCCAGTTGAATAAGAAGGGTTTGATCATCGACGACCGCGGAAATGGCGGGGGTAATGTTTCGCCCATGATCCTGGAGCGCCTGCAGCGCGAAGTACAGCGGGCCAGTATGCGCCGGAATATTCCGCATCCCAATCCGGTACCAGACAAGATGATGCCTGGACCCAAGGTGTTGCTGATGGACCGTTACTCAGCGTCGGATGGCGACCTGTTCCCTTATGGGTTTAAACATTATAAGCTGGGAACGACGATCGGGATCCGCAGTTGGGGCGGTGTAGTAGGCATCAGCGGCTCCCTGCCGTTCATGGACGGCGCGGACATGCGTAAGCCCGAATTCGCCTCTTATTCATCCGAAAAGAGCGAATGGATCATCGAGGGTTATGGCGTCGATCCTGATATCGTGATCGACAACGATCCGTACCAGGAATATATGGGAAAAGACGCCCAACTGGAAAAAGCCATTGAAGTGATCAGGCAGCAGGTCAAAGAACAGTACAGGCCGCTGCCGCCGATCCCGGACGCCCCGGATAAAACCAAAAAGAAGTAAAAGAGAGGAGGCATTCAAAGCCTCCTCTCTTTTCATCTTCCGGTCAGTTGCAAATAATTCACTTTGGTGATCTGGTAGCGGGTCTGTGCATCGATAAGCTGATTGTGCGATTCCTGGTACTGGGCCTGGGCTTCCAGCATGTCCGAAACACGAATAAGACCTGCCTCATAATGATCGCGGTTCACCTTCAGGTTTTCTTCGGCCTGCCGCACCGACGTTTCTCCAAGCCGGACCTGTTTCCATGCTTCGTCAAGCGTGTTTCGGGCCTGTTGCATCTGGAGCAGCAGCTTTTCGGCGCTGTCGTCCACCATGTTTTTGTTTTGCTCCTCTTTCAGACGACGTTCCTTTAGCTTGTGCGAAGCCTCCCACCAACCGGAGAGCGGGACCTTGACGGTGCCAAACACGCCGCCATACGAAGTTCCGTTGGTATTCATGATGTCCATACAGATGGCACTTGCGCCGACGCCGACTGTTGGCAGGTATTCACCCCGCTGCATTTTTGTCTGGTATTTTTCGGCTTCCGTACTCTTCTGCAACATCTGATATTCAACCCGGTTCAGGAGCGCCTGCTCATGATCTGTGTAAATCATCTGCGGAACGGTGACACCTGGGATCGTATCTCCGAACGTGACTTCCGCATCGTGAGGAACACCTATGTGCTGACAGAGTGCCATCCGGGCGAGTTCAATTCCGTTGGCCAGTTTGAGCCGGTTCATTTCGAGTTCGTTTTGCTTGAGTTCAACCTTCAGCAAATCATTCCGGGTAACAAGCCCGGCCTCATAAGTATCGGCCACTTCCTGACGGAGGGTATCCACCATTTGGATATACTGCTCCAGGGTTTTCATTTTCTCGTTTAACGA
>CAZOYZ010000170.1:0-2181 GCA_964584045.1 uncultured Prolixibacteraceae bacterium
GCGCCCGAAGGGGCTGTCATCGATTGTATCTGTATTTTTGGAGGGACCGGGATTAAGGTGCCGGGCGACTGGATTATAAAGAATGAAGTCACCACGGTCATGGGGGCGTTTACCGATAAAAGAGGGGAAGCCTTCAGACAGGGGGAGTTCAATTCTTCAAAAACACTTGTTATTAAAGGTCTGACCCTCTTTGGAGGGATCGAAGTGAAACTAACAGACGGACGATGAAGCATCCGTTCATTAATAACCGGGTACTGAGCCTCTATTACAGCTTCTTTTGGCTGTTAATGGGTGTCGGGAATACTTTTTTGCAGACCCTTTGGTATAAAATGAGTTTTGAGGCAGCGCTTCTTGAGTCATGTTCTATTTTTATTTTATATCCGGTTTTAGGGGCGAGTATCTGGTACCTGATCAAATACAACGGGTTACGCGAGGATGACTGGTTTTTGAATGTACTGTTCAATTTCGTCGCTGCTTCCATTTTGAACGCAGTATGGCTGTACCTGAGTTTCATCCTGGTGAAAATGATCGACCAGTCGCACCTGGCTTACCTTTATGACGCGCTTCCTTCCAAAATCCTCACGGGTTATCTGATGTATGCGGTTTACGTTGTTTTTTTCTACGCGGTGGGCTACTATAATTCGCTGAAAGAAAAAATAAAAAAGGAAGCGGAATTAAAAACATTGATCAGAGACGCAGAGCTGAGTGCATTAAAGTCGCAAATAAACCCTCATTTTCTTTTTAACAGCTTAAATTCGATCGCTTCGCTCACCATCAGTAATCCGGAAAAAGCACAAGAGATGGTGATCAATCTTTCCAATTTTATGCGCTATTCGCTGCAACACGGGCAGGAAGAAACCGTAGCCTTAAAGGAAGAACTGGAAAATATTAAACTGTACCTGAGCGTGGAGAAGATCAGGTTTGGACGGAAATTAAACCCGGTATTTGAGGTTGAAGAAAAATGTCTGCATGCACAGATACCGAATATGATTCTGCAGCCTCTGCTCGAGAATGCCATTAAATACGGTGTCTATGAAGCATCAAACCCCATAGGGATTTATATCCGGTGCCAATCGCAGGAAGGTTATTTCCACATTTCGATCGAAAATGATTATGAATCTGAATCAGTCAGGAACAGGGGAGAGGGTATCGGATTAAAAAATATCAGGCAAAGACTGGAACTGATTTATGGAAATCCGGGTTTAATGAAGATCACGGACAAAAAGACAAGCTTCAGCGTTGAATTAATGCTCCCTCAAAAATGATAGGCCATGAGCAAGAAATTAAATGTTTTGATCATTGAAGACGAAGAGCTGGCACGGGACCTGTTAAAATCGTACCTGAAAGGTCATCCCGGGCTCGATGTGATTGGTGAATGCGAGAATGGGTTCGAAGGGGTTCAGATGATCAATGATCTCCGGCCCGATCTTGTCCTTCTGGACATTCAGATGCCCAAGATCACCGGATTCGAGATGCTGCAACTGCTCGAACATAAGCCTGAGATCATCTTTACGACGGCCTACGACCAGTTTGCCCTGAAAGCATTTGAGTATAATGCTGCGGATTATCTTCTCAAACCATTCTCAAAGGAGAGGCTCATCGCTGCGATTGAAAAAGTGGCTCAACGGATTGCCAATAAAGAAGACACGGCAGAAAAGCTGGACCGGTTGAGCGAATTCTCGACGGGAGAATTTCTCGACCGTGTGGTGGTAAAGGACAGACACAAAATTTCCATCATCATGTCTGAGCAAATTCGTTATATCGAATCGCTCGATGATTACGTGTTTATTTACACGGATAGCGGACGGCATATGAAACAGAAGACGATGAAATACTTTGAAACGAACCTGTCGCCAAAGGATTTCATCCGCGTCCACAGGTCTTATATCGTCAATGTGACGCAAATTACGGAGATCCAGCAATACGAAAAAGATTCATATGTGGTGATCCTCAAGGACAGAACCAAATTGAAGGTCAGTAAATCTGGATACAAAAACCTCAAGGAAGTCTTAAGCTTCTGATCGATGGGGTCTGGATCGACCCTCCAATTGTTTCGATTAGAAAACAAGGGAAGAAGTTAAGGGCCGGGTCTTGTAAGCAACCCCTGACGTGGGGTGGCCATCGCGGGTTGAAAGTTTGGGTTGCGCGGAACTTCTGATCCGTAAGTTTTCTTTCAAAACA
>CAZOYZ010000170.1:2281-9655 GCA_964584045.1 uncultured Prolixibacteraceae bacterium
CGGCAGGGTATTTTTTGATCTGCCTTTTGCCGGGAAACGCCTGAAGGTCGATTTACTGCAGGACAGGAGATACCGCCCGAGAACTCTGACACTGGTGGTCAGGAATACTTCAAAAAAGGATGTCGATATCCAGGCACCTGTCATCATGTTCCGTAAGCTGTGGTCAATTCGTAAATTTAAACTGAAGGGGATTGACCGCTATGAAATTTACCCGCTTTATCTTGAAGCCGGAAAAGTGCATGAACTTCGGGTTAATCTGAGCGTTTTTCATGACTATGACAGGGCCCTCAGGAAATATTACTGGGGCAGGATTTTGTTGAGTGACACGAGCGGGAGAAAATATAAAACGCGGTATGTGACCCTTCGAAAAAGCTTATTCTCTTAATGCAGGACTGGAGATATAATCACATTGACTTTTCATCGTACCCTTTTTATGGAGGTGATGATCTTGGAGTTCACACCACAGAGCGTGAAATCTTTGTAAAGATATGGGCTCCCGTGGCCCAACGGGTCGATTTTTTTGTTTACCGGCAGAGTGAGGGCGGAAAGCCGGTGCGTATCGATTCTTTAAGACGGGAAGATCATGGTTGCTGGACGTTGCGGCTGGGAGGTAATTTTAAGGGGTTGTATTATACGTTCAGAGTGAAAAACGGCGAATGGATGAACGAGACCCCGGGAACAGATGCCCGTGCCGTGGGAACAAACGGCAAGCGGGGCCTTTTTTTTATACCCGGGGAGACAGATCCTGAAGACTGGGCGAATGATCAGCCTGTTCCCCTTGAGAGCCAGGTTGATGCAATCATTTATGAGCTTCATGTGCGCGATTTTTCGGTCGCTGCCGCTTCGGGTATGACCCACAAGGGGAAGTTCCTTGCCTTTACGGAAGAAGGGACAAAGGGCCCGGGCGGGTTGACCTCCGGGATCGATCATCTGAAAGAGCTGGGGGTTACGCATGTTCATCTGCTTCCGGTGGCCGACTTTCATTCGGTTGATGAAAACCGTCCGCACGAGAAATACAACTGGGGCTATGATCCTCTCAACTTCAATACCCCCGAAGGAACTTATTCGACAAACCCTGATACCACGGCCCGGATCAGGGAATTTAAACAATTGGTCATGGCTCTGCACCGGGCCGGACTTGGAGTGGTACTGGATGTGGTCTATAACCATACCGGATATACGCGCCGTTCCTGGTTTAACCAGACTGTTCCCGGTTATTACTACCGGCAAAATGCCGATGGTTCTTTTTCAAACGCGACCGGTTGCGGAAATGAAATAGCCTCCGAAAGAGCCATGGTGAGAAAATACATCATCGACTCGGTATGCTATTGGGCAAGGGAATTCCATGTTGATGGCTTTCGCTTCGATTTGATGGGAGTTTTGGACATTGACACGATGAATGCAGTCCGTGCGTCGCTGGATAACTTCCGCCCCGGGATACTGTTGTACGGCGAAGGATGGACCGCGGCCGAAAGTCCTATGCCCGCAAAATACCGGGCTGTCAAGGCGAATGCGAACAGGCTGGACCGGATAGCCTGTTTTAACGATGATTTTCGTGACGCGGTGAAAGGTGACAACTTCGACAGCCGGGAGAAAGGATTTGTCAGCGGAAGAACGTTAAGTGAGGAAGCTGTGAAATTCGGGATCGTAGCCGGGTGCCACCACCCGCAGATCGTCTACAGCTACGTAGGAAATTCCGGTTTCCCCTGGGCTGTTGAACCTCATCAGACGGTTACCTACGTTTCGTCGCATGACAACCTGACCCTGTTTGACAAGTTGCAGATGAGTAACCCCGACACCGATCCGGGAACAATTAAGCAGATGCATAAGTTGGCCGGGGCATTGACCCTGACTTCCCAGGGAATTTCATTCCTCCATGCCGGGGTGGAATTTTGCCGCACCAAGAACGGGGATCATAATTCGTATCAGTCGCCCGATGACATCAATCAACTGGATTGGGGCAGGAAACAGGAATACCATGATGTTTTTCAATACTATCGCGCGCTGATCAGCTTGAGGAGAGATGTTCCGGCACTGAGGATGCGCTCTTCCGAAGAAATCAGACGTTATCTTCGTTTTTCACCGGTCTATCAGATCGGAATGGTTTCTTATGTGATTAAGGATTATCCGGGCGAAAACCGGTGGAAGATCATGCAACTGATCTTTAATGCATCCGTAAAGACAGTCAATGCCGATTTAATGGAAAACGGCAGATGGACCGTTCTTGCAAGCGGTGACGAAATCAGCCTGACCGGACTGCGTCAGTTTGAGGGCCAACATGTACCGGTACCGCCAATCTCGATGATGATCGTGGTAAAGCGATCAGAAGACAGCCAGTAACAGATCGATGTCTTTCGACGGAATATTCAGTTTTGCACCGAGATCATGATTGGTCAGGATTCCGTTGTATATATAGATCCCTTTCCTGAATCCCTTGGAAGTTTTAATATAATTCTGTACGCCTCCGGTTTCTCCGATTGAAATGATGATCGGAGTAAGAATGTTGCTGAGCGCGATGGAAGCCGTACGGGCAACCAGGGAAGGCATGTTGGGAACACAATAATGGATAACGCCATGTTCCACGTAGGTTGGGTTGTTCAGATCGGTGCACCGGCTCGTTTCGAAACAACCGCCCTGACTGATATTCAGGTCGATGATCACCGATCCTTTTTTCAGTTTTCGCACCATCTCCTCTGAGACCCGGAATCTCAGGGCCGAATTGGTGGAAAAAGCACCTAAGACCACATCGGCCGATTTCAGGGCTTTCCTCAGCACATTCGGATAAAGCACGGAAGTAAATATCCGCTGGCCCAGCTTTTCTTCCAGGCTCCTGAGCCTGAAAACGTCGTCATCAAAGACTTTAACCATGGCCCCAAGACCCAGCGCGGCGCGGGCCGCAAACTCAGCTGCGGTTGTCGCACCGAGAATAACCATCTCGGTCGGTGAAATTCCGGTGACCCCGCCGAGCAACACCCCTTTCCCGTTTCGCGATTTACTCAGGTACTCACTGGCAATCGTCACGGCTGTTACTCCCGAGATCTGGCTCATCAGCCGGAGAACAGGAAGGCTGTTGTTCTCGTTTTCCATGTACTCGTAAGCAACAGTCGTCACCTTTTTGTTCATGAGCTTTCTGATCGATTCGCTGCAATGCACATTCATCTGCATATGGGAAAAAATAGCCTGGTTCCCCCGCAGCATCTCAATCTCTTCCTGATCAAAGGGAGAAACCCGCAGAATCAGATCACACTGGAAAATTTCTTCTTTATGGTCAACAACCATGGCGCCCACCTGCCGGTATTCCTCATCCGAATAACTGGAGGCTTTGCCGGCATTGGTCTCGATATAAATCTCATGCCCGTATGAGATTAACAGTTCGACTGCCTCCGGGGTTAACGGAATGCGGTATTCGGCCTTTGAGAGGTCGGATGGAATACCAATCGTCAGTTTTTTGCCTTTTTTCAGTATTTCCAGCATTTCCTCCCGGGGCATGAAAAAATTTGAATGTTCAGGCGTATGTTCTTTTTCCCTCATGAAAGATTGATTGAGCGTTCTAAGTTACTCTTTTCTATATGAATAATCAACATACTTTACCTGCGGAACGCTTTTATTTGGCGTACGGCATGCGATTGTTCCTCAATATGGACCTCGATCAGGTAGTCGGGTAGCAGCGATTCGACTTTTTCAGGCCATTCCATAAAACAGTACTGTTCGCTGTAAAGGTATTCATCCAAACCGATGTCAAACGCTTCTTCCGGGTTTCTGACCCGGTAGAAATCGAAATGGTATATTTTTGTTGGTCCCGCAGTATCATATTCATTAACAAGGGCGAAAGTCGGGCTGGTGATGTTATCGGTCGAACCCAACGCCCGGCATAAAGCCTTGATGAATGTCGTTTTTCCCGCACCCATTTTCCCATAGAAAGCAAAAATACGGTCATGCGGGAAAGCTTTCAGAAAGCTGACTGCCCCATTGGCAAGTTGATCGGTTGCCTCAATTGTTAAAGAAAACATCATCTTTTTGAATTAATATTGCAAAGTAAGAAACTTCTTTAAAAAAGATGATCATCATCATTCCTAAATTTATGTTTTGAAAAAAGTGTTACCTTTGAAGAAAATACCGGATATTTGCTTTGGTGAAACGCTTCACACCGGGGATTTATTTTGTGCGAGTTACCACGATATAAAAATTGACACGTATGAATTTGCCTGAAAATTTAAAGTACACAAAGGAACACGAATGGATTCGTGTGGAGGGTGATGTTGCCGTTGTCGGCATTACCGATTTTGCCCAGGGAGAATTGGGCGACATTGTTTTTGTTGAAATAGAGACAGTGGGAGAGAGCCTGGAGGGAGGGGAAACCTTTGGTACCGTTGAAGCGGTGAAGACGGTTTCCGATCTCTTTATGCCTGTTGGGGGCGAGGTGATTGAATTTAATACCGCACTGGAAGACAGTCCGGAGTTGATCAACAAGGATCCCTATGGAGAGGGATGGATGATCAGGATCAAAATATCCGACCCGGCACAGCTGGATGAACTGATGGATGCCGAAGCTTATCAGGCCATGCTGGAGGCATAAAAAATCCGGTGCCGTCGGCACCGGATTTTTTTTATAAGGTTTTTGCCACTTCCACTTCCTGGAAGGCCTCGATCATATCTCCGGGACGAATGTCATTGTATCCCTCAATATTCAGCCCGCACTCGTATCCTTTCTGTACCTCTTTCACGTCGTCCTTAAAACGTTTCAAAGAACCGAGCGTTCCGGTATAGATCACGATCCCGTCACGAATAATACGTACTTTGCTTGCACGGTTAATTTTCCCGTCACGGACGATACAACCAGCTACGGTACCTACCTTCGTAATTTTGAATGCTTCCTGAACTTCGGCTGTACCACTGATCTCTTCTTTAATTTCGGGTGAAAGCATTCCTTCCATGGCCGATCTGATCTCATTAATGGCGTCATAGATAATGGAGTAAAGCCGGATATCCACTTGCTCTTTTTCCGCCAGCTTGCGGGCCTGGAGGGTGGGACGTACCTGGAAGCCGATCACAATCGCATCAGAGGCTGTTGCCAGGTTAATATCTGATTCAGAAATTGCCCCTACCGCCTTGTGGATCACGTTGACCTGGATTTCTTCGGTCGAAAGCTTGATCAATGAATCGGAAAGCGCCTCAATGGAGCCGTCCACGTCACCTTTCACAATGAGGTTAAGCTCCTGGAAGTTGCCGATGGCGATCCGTCGTCCAATTTCATCCAGGGTAATGTGTTTTTGTGTGCGAAGTCCCTGTTCACGAGCCAGTTGCTCACGTTTATTGGCGATCGTCCGGGCCTCACGTTCGTTTTCCATGATGTTGAATTTGTCACCGGCCTGCGGTGCGCCGTCCAGTCCGAGTATGATCACCGGCTCGGCGGGACCGGCTTCCTGAATACGCTGGTTACGTTCGTTGAACATAGCCTTTACGTGACCGTAATACTGACCTGCAAGCAGCATATCCCCCTGATGGAGGGTGCCGTTTTGAACCAACAGTGTAGCCACATAACCGCGACCTTTGTCAAGCGACGATTCAATGACCGTTCCGCTGGCCCGCTTATCCTTGTTGGCTTTCAATTCCAGCATCTCCGCTTCCAGCAGAACCTTTTCGAGCAACTCATGCACGTTTGTCCCCTGCTTGGCCGAAATATCCTGGCTCTGATATTTTCCACCCCATTCTTCAACGAGCAAGTTCATGTTTGCCAGTCCTTCTTTGATTTTTTCAGGATTAGCACCTGGTTTGTCAATCTTGTTGATCGCGAAAACAATCGGTACCCCTGCCGCCTGAGCGTGATTGATTGCCTCTGTAGTTTGAGGCATGATATCGTCGTCGGCAGCCACAATAATAATGGCAATATCGGTAACCTGTGCCCCCCTGGCGCGCATGGCGGTAAACGCCTCGTGTCCGGGTGTATCAAGGAAGGTAATATGCTGCCCGTTTTTAAGGGTCACGTGGTAAGCTCCGATGTGCTGGGTGATGCCCCCGGCTTCTCCGGCAATCACGTTTGTATTCCGGATGTGGTCGAGTAAAGACGTTTTCCCGTGATCTACGTGTCCCATCACGGTGACGATAGGCGCGCGCGGATGAATTTCGTCGGGGAGGTCATTTTCTTCCTCAATAGCTTCCAGGATTTGAGAGCTGACGAATTCGACCTTATACCCGAATTCATCGGCAACCACCGACATGGTCTCCGCGTCCAGCCGTTGGTTGATCGACACGAACAATCCCAGGCTCATACAGGTGGAGATCACCTGGTTAACTCCAACATTCATCATGGTGGCCAGCTCGGCCACTGAGACAAACTCGGTAACCTTCAGCGTGTTTCTTTCAAGATTATGTTTTTCAAATTCGGCGGCAGCACGTTCACTGGCGGCGTGGCGCTTGTCGCGACGGTATTTCGATCCTTTCGATTTTCCTTTCGTCGATGTAAGACGGGCCAGTGTATCCTTGATCTGCTTTTGTACGTCTTCCTCACTGACTTCTTTCTTGACGATCCGTTTTTTGCTTTTGGCAGGAGGTGTATGTTTGGGAGCTGCGGCGCCACCACCACCCTGCTGCTTATTGCCCACGTTCACTCTCGCGTTCCCATCCTTTGAAATCCTGCGGCGTTTTTTCTTCAGATGCAGGTCGTCATGCGCCGTAGTACCCTGCTTTTTATCGGGAAGGTCAATCTTGCCGATGACCGTCGGCCCGGCAACCTTTACCTGGGGCTTTATTTCCGGAGCAGGCCTGGACGGTTTGGACGGCTGAGAGGGCTGTGCGGCCTGGGGAGCCGGAGGTAATTGCTGTTCGTTGGTACGTTGCGCTTGTCTCCGTTGCTTCTCCCGTTCCCGCCTTTCTTCTTCCTTCTGCTTTTTGGTTTTTTTCGCGGGCCGTGTCCTTTGATTGATGGAAGAAAGATCAATTCTTCCAACGACCTTCACTTCTTCCACTTTGGGAATATTGGTAGGAACTTCCTGCGGTTCTTCCGGTCTTACTTTCTCGCTGACCGCCTCGGAAACAGTTTCTGTGTTTGGTTTTTCAACATCAGGTTCCGGTCTCTTTTCCGGAGCCTTTTGCTGCGGTTTTTCCGGAGCTTTTTCCGGTTCCTGGAACTCAGGTTTCTTTTTCTTGATCACCTGGATCTTTTCACGAGTCTCAGCGGCCGGTTTCTCTTGTTCAGGCCCGTCTTTTCTCTTGTTCAGATTGTCCAGATCAATTTTCCCCAGGATCTTTGGTTTTTCGATGGTGTGCATATAAGTTTTCACAGAGGGCTCAGCAGGGATCTGAGGCTTTGGTTGTTTTAACGGAGAAATTTCACTTTTAGAACTGCTCAGGTCGGTAATCCGGATCTCATCAGCA
>CAZOYZ010000171.1:0-9628 GCA_964584045.1 uncultured Prolixibacteraceae bacterium
GATAAAGCCTGGCTCACATTTTCAAGGATTAAAATCAAACAAAAGTCTATAAAAGGGGGTTCAGATTGTAAAATTTCTATCTTTGTCAAAAACGTGCGACTTTGGACCCTCAGATAAATTCAGATGAATTATATATTGTTCGAAGAATGATTGAAGGGGACAGAAAGGCCTTCAGGTATTTCTTCGAAAAGTATTATACCGCCTTGTGCAACTTTGTCAACATCTATGTACACGACACGAATCTGGCGGAAGAAATCGTACAGGACATCTTTGTTTATTTCTGGGAAAACAAGGCTCGCCTGCGTCTCACGCATTCTGTCAAATCCTACCTATTTTCTGCCTCAAAATACCGGAGCCTGAAAGAGATCAGGAATCAAAACACCCGGAAACGGATCCTGACAGGATTAAAAACGGATATCGACGATCAGACCAATCCTGATGAATCCTTCTTCGACACTGAAGAATTCCGGTCTGTTCTGAACGCGGCAATCGATGAGCTTCCTCCTAAATGCAAAGAGATCTTCCTTTTGTGCAAAACGAAAAACCTCAGTTACAAGGAAGTGGCCGAAAGGTTTAACATCTCGGCAAAAACAGTAGAAAATCAAATTACAATTGCATTAAAAAAGCTGAGGATCGCCCTTGCGCCTTACCGAAAGGAAATCTTTCTGCTGTTCCTGCTACAATTCCATCTTTGAAGACTATTGACAATCAATGTCTTGTCACAATACCTCATTCTCAGAACGCCCCTAAACCGTTTTTTAATCTTTTTGTAATCGTTTTACAATATTTCCATAAGGTATAATTATACTTTCAGTAACAATCCGGTAACAGCTTGCACGAAAGCCAGACTTATTTTTGTCCAATCCGTAGCCTGAAGTAAAATGTTGACCCGGATGAATAAATCCTCTGATTTTTCCTGAAAAATTTTTAGGGGGTAAGAAGAAGATAAGGTACTTAATCCGGAATATTAACAGAGTCTATGAAAAATCAAATTTCCTGGAGTATTTTGCTGAAACAGCTTGGAAAGAAGGACGCCGAACCTGATCCTGTTTTTATTGAATGGATTCAGGACAAGGAAAATCAACGGTTTTGGGATGAGTTGCAGGTTCTTTATTCCATTAACGGGGATGTTCCGGAATACTATCAGCCAGAACAGGAAAAAGGATGGAAAAATATTGAAAAAAGAACCTCAAAGCGTGTCGTCCCTCTTAATGATGTCCGGTATTTACTTCGCACGGCGGCGGCGGTGTTGCTGTTCATATTAGGCGCAGCCGGATACCGGGCGCTGGATCTCCACAACCAAAAAGACACGTACTCGGAAGTTGTCTCGCCTTACGGGCACAAAACGATGGTGTTGCTGCCCGACAGTTCAATAGTCTGGTTAAACGGCAACTCTAAACTAAAATACAAAACGGATTTCAGTAGGGGAAGGGTTGTGACGCTTGAAGGAGAAGCCTTATTCGATATTCGGAAACAACCGAAAAATCTTTTTTCGGTAAACTCCGGAGCGCTGCGGATTGAAGTTTATGGCACCAGGTTCAATTTACGTTCCTACTCCAAGGATGATGAAATCGAAGTAGCACTGGTTAAGGGAAGAGTCGGCGTCTTTAAAGATCATCAGCATCTGAAGACCATGAAACCCGGTGAAGTGATCACTTACCTCCCGGTACAAAACAAAATACTAAAAAACCATGGTAAGATTGACCAGATTGTCTCCTGGCAATCCGGAGAACTGATTATCAACAACAAACCCATTGATGAAGTTTTTGGCTACCTTGAACGATGGTACGGTGTGAAGATCGAATTTTCGGAAGAATTACTGAACGGGCATCAGCTAAGCTTTAAAGTAAAGGCAGAGAGTCTGAGAGAGCTCTTGTCCATTATTAATAAAATTACCCCGATCAGGTACACCATTGACGGGGAGAAGGTAGTTGTAACCAAACCTTAAAAACAGAGAAGGCCTGCCTTCGCGGGGCAAACCTTCCTGAAATAGTTCATCGTTTAACCGCGGCAACCATCATGTAAAGGTCTCCAATTCCGTCGCATGATGAACCGCAACTAAAAGAGTACAAATTTATGAAAAAAAAATTAAAGTGCAGGCAGGTTCCCAAAAGTTACCTTGTCTGGGTTAAAAGCTTACTGATTATGAAAGTAATTGTGATTTTTCTGTGCGCGATTGGGCTAATGAGCAGCTATGCCGATTCAAATGCTCAGATTTCCAAACTGAACTTTCAGATTGAAAAAGGAACTGTAAAAGATGCCCTTGAAACGATCGAAAAGCAGACCGGGCTGTCATTCATGTACGACAACAATGTCTTTAACGTCAACCGGTCCATTTCCCTCTCCGTAGAGAACGAACCGATTGAAAAGGTACTGGATCAGTTATTGTCGGCCGAAAACCTGAAGTACGAACGGATGAACCGTTATATCGTGATCACCTCCAAAGATCCCAGCCTGATCACACAGGGCGGGAAGGGTACAGTGACGGGTAAAGTCACCAATACATCAGGAGAACCCCTCCCCGGCGTTACGGTTGTCATCAAAGGATCGACGTCAGGAACAATTACCGATGTGAACGGGAGTTATTCGATCGGAAATGTGCCGGATAACGAAGTCCTGGTTTTCTCATTCGTGGGTATGAAGACAATGACGATCGGGGTCTCCGGGCGCAGTGTGATCAATGTGGTACTGGAAGAGGAAACCATTGGCCTGGAGGAAGTCGTTGCTGTTGGTTACGGTTCGATGAAGAAAAAGGACCTGACCAGCTCGATCACTTCTGTCACTTCCGACCAGTTAAACAAAGCAATTTCGACCAATCCGATTCTCCTGTTAAACGGAAAAGTTCCGGGCCTGAACATTACCAAGGACGGAAATCCGAACAGTTCTTCCGCCATTATTCTGCGTGGTCCGTCAACGTTGCGCGGAGGAAGTGCCCAGCAGCCGCTCTACGTGATCGACGGTATCCCCGGAGGTGTGATGCCGGCTGTTGACGACATTGTTTCGATCGATGTACTCAAGGATGCATCGGCTACTGCGATTTACGGATCTAAAGCTGCCAATGGGGTGATCATGGTGACCACAAAAAAAGGAGAAGAGGGACAATTTAAGGTGTCTTACAACGCCTATGCTGCACTTGAAACGATATCGAACAGTTACGATGTCCTGAGCGCCGATGAATACCGTAACTGGATTTCGGATATGGGACTTGCCCTTGACCCGATTGATGATGACGGGGCTAACACGGTTTGGATCGACGAAATTACGAGAAAAGGCTTCTCGCATAACAACAACCTTTCTTTAAGCGGCGGTAACAGCAAAACCACCTATATCGCCAGCGTAAACTATCTTAGTAATGAGGGGATTGTGAAAAATACCTCGCAAGACCGTTTTGTACTGCGTGCCAACGTGGAACAAAAAATGTTGAATGACCGGCTAAAACTGGGACTGACCACCTACAATTCGATCACCGACAGCAAGACGGTTCTGGAAGATGACGAAAATTCGAGCCTGTTCAACACGGTATATAAGTATCTTCCAACCGTGAACATCCGCAACGAAGACGGCACTTACAGAGAAGATTACGGTGCGGCAAATTATAATCCGGTCGCCCTGATCGAGCAAAACCTGGGTGAAGGCAGGCATAAATCGTTTATGGGCACCCTTCATGCGGAGCTGAATGTGATGAAAGGTTTGGATTATGTCCTGAATGCATCCTATTCGAACGATCAGTCGCTGGACAACTCCTATATGTATCACCGGTCGCGACTGGCCCTGAACAGCAATGGCCTTGCCATCAGAAATACCTATGAGGCCGAATCAAAGCTGATCGAAACTTTTGCTTCTTATGCAAAGGCAATCGGGAACCACAATTTCAAATTGCTGGCCGGGTATTCCTGGCAGGAGAATGTCTCCGGGAATGGTTTTCAAACCAGCAGCTCAAATTTTGTATCCGACGAGGCCTTGTACTATAACCTGGGAATGGGAAATAATTACGAGGGATTTGTTCCGGATTACGGAACAACAGCCATCACCACCCTGCGGATGATCTCCGGGTATACCCGCTTGAATTATGATTATCAGGGGAAATACCTGCTCCAGGCAACGGTCCGCAGAGACGGATCATCGGCCTTTGGAAAAAACAACCAATGGGGGACATTTCCCTCTGTTTCCGCGGGCTGGAGGATTACTGAAGAATCATTCCTGAAGAACCAGCGTATTTTTGACAACCTGAAACTCCGGGCAGGCTATGGCGTTAGCGGAAACTCCATCGGCTTTAACCCGCTTATCAGCAGGCTTCGGTTCGGTCAAAGCGGCGTCTCCCTTTATGACGGGCAGTTTATCAAAGGAATTATCCCCACCCAAAACGAGAACCCGGAGCTCAAATGGGAGGTCACAAAGATGCTGAACCTGGGGCTTGACTTTTCTGTTCTGAAGGGTCGGATAAGCGGTACGGTGGAATACTACAAGAAAACTACTGAAGATTTACTCTGGACCTATACCGTTTCTTCCACCGAGTACTATGTCCCAAGCTACACGGCAAATGTGGGCGCCATGGAAAACAAAGGCTATGAAGTTTCGCTGACGGCCATTCCTTTTCAGACAAAGAAGTTTTCATGGAACAGCACCTTGGTCTTGTCGCACAATAAAAACTTGTTAACATCATTGTCGAACGACCGGTTTCAGGTCGAGTATATTTACAAGGGAGCGGTCGGGAATCACGGACAATCGGGGATGAACAGTCAGATCCTCCAGGAGGGATATCCGGTGGGCCAGTTCTACACCTGGAAGTATGCAGGCACTGACGCAAACGGACAATCGCAGTTCTACAAAGAAGACGGTACCCTGACCATAAGTCCCCTTACCACCGACCGGCATTATGCCGGAAACGCACAGCCTAAACTGACAGGAGGCTGGCATAACACCATCACCTACCGGAATTTCACCCTCGATTTTCTTTTGCGTGGGGTAACCGGGAATAAAATCATGAATGTGACCCTGAGTAACCTGAATTATCCGGGAGAAGCAACTCATTATAACCAGCACCGTATGGTATTGGAATCATCGGCCATTGACATCAATGCTCCGTATACCTCCACACGTTATCTCGAAAAAGGAGATTATCTCAGGCTTGACAATATTACCTTGATGTATGCCTTCAAGTTTTCAAATCCGCTGATCAAAGGGTTGAAAGTGTACACAACCGTCAATAATGCTTTTGTGATCACGAATTACAGGGGAAGTGATCCGGACGTCAATCTGGGGGGAATCACGCCGGGAATTGATGACGATAACTATTATCCCAAAACACGCTCGTTCATCTTCGGTGTAAATGTTGATTTTTAGCCTTTTAATTTCAAAAAACTGAGACATGAAGAAAAATATTATAAAAAGCTTTGCCCAAACCATCGCTTTAACCTTAGCCTTAGGATGTACCGATCTGGACGTGCCTGTCGTATCAGAGCTCACTCCCGATACATTCCCTAAAACAGAGAAAGATTTTGTTGCTGTGGCGAGTGCGGTGTACAGCAGTATAGCTTCAAACCGTTTTGACTACATGTGGCTTGCCCAGAGCCTTACCACCGATGAGATGATCATTACCGCCGACGGCGGGAGATGGTATGACGGTGCACGCTGGATGCAACCGCACATGCACACGCACGACAAAGATAACAGGGTTGTGCAGTACGCCTGGAATTATGGTTTTACGATTATCAGCACCTGTAACAAAGTCCTTGATATTCTAGATGCCGCACAGGAAAGTGATCAGAAGAAAGTCGCCATCGCCGAGATCAGGTGTGTCCGTGCGTGGGGGTTTTATCTGATGATCGACCTCTATGGCGATGTGCCCCTTGCTGTGAATTTCGGAGAACCAGCGGGTGCCCGGGTGGCCCGTGCCAGTGTCTTTGCGTTTATTGAAGACGAATTGCTTGCCGCCATTCCCGATTTAAACGAAACAGTAGACCAAAGCACCTACGGACGGCCAACCAAATGGACCGCCTATGCCTTGCTCGCAAAACTCTACCTGAATGCTCAGGTTTATACAGGAACGGCGAAGTGGAGCGAGGTGGTCGCCATGTGTGATCAGGTCATCACAGAAGCTGCCGCCAACGGAACTTTCGCCCTGGATGCGGACTGGCTGGGCATGTTTGGCTTGGACAATGGTCCCCAGATTAAGGATTTCATCTGGGCGGTTCCCTTCGACAGGAACCAAATCAAAATGCAGATGTACGGAAGATGGTGGCTGGAAAGGCATCTGCAGGCACAGTTTGAACTGCCTTACACACCGAGCGGGGCTGCCAGAACGCTCCCCGAGTATTACGCAAAGTTCAACGATCCGAACGACGTCCGGGAGAAGATCTGGGTGAAAGGTCCCCAATTCTTCAGCGACGGTAAACCCGTTATGCTCGAAACAACGAATAAAGGCTATGATATCAATTATTCGGGTCCCGATCCCAACGCCGTCATTCAAGTACAACTGGATTTAACGCCGGAAATTATTTTCCGGGACGTGTCAAAATTCGAAACCGGGAATGACCTGAAAGGATTAATGCTCGGATACCGGTGCAATAAGTTCTTTTGCGACAAGTATTCGCTCGACCGTTATCAGAACAACGACCATCCTATCCTTAGATATTCGGATGTATTGCTGATGAAAGCGGAAGCCATTCTCCGGGGAGCCCCTGCCACGATGGGACACACCGCCTTATCGCTCGTGAACATGATTCGTACCCGGGCCAAAGCAAGTCCGCTGACAACGGTAGATCTCAACGAGTTACTGGATGAGCGCGCGCGCGAGTTCACCAACGAATGGTGGCGAAGAAACGATCTGATCCGCTTTGGTAAGTACGAAGATACCTGGGGTGTTAAAACCGATAATAATCCTCAAAAGAGGCTCTTCCCGATTCCTCAGTCGGAAATCAATATCAATCCGTTGCTGGTACAGAACCCGGGGTATTAATCATTCAGAGGCCTGGCACCTGATAAAAGCCACTGGCTTGGCCAGGCCTCTTTGACCTGAATCGGTCCGATTCATTTAAACCTGCATGCCCTCAGTACTATTTCATGTCCTGCTGCCTGCGTGGATGGTCTTCTTATGTATTATCAATCAAAAAGAACGTATCGAATGAGATCAGAAAAAAATGACCGGCTAACCCGACGAAAATTTATACAACACTCGACCCTGGCGGGGGTTGCCGTCGGCGCCGCATCCGTGTTTCCGTCCTGCAGTACACCAAAAGACAAGACTTCTTCACCGGATAGCCGGTCACTTGTCCCGGAAATGCTGATGAACGGCACCGCATCGGTTTCAAAACCTTCGCTTTCTCCATCCCAGCTCAGCTTTCGCATAGGCCTGGCACGAACGCGGATGTCTTCTTATCCGTGTGACCTCATGGACTTTGTCATGATCGACCTGGAACGGCCGGATAACCGATACCGGCACGCTTATTTCTGCAATGGCGATCTGACCGGGCGACTGCTCGAATTTCTAAGCTGTACGGAAGGGGTAGACGGCAAATACGATCCGAGGCTGGAAGAACTGTTTGAACGGATCCTGAAGCAAAGGCAGCCGTCCGGTTACATTGGTCGTTTTGCTGCTGCCCCGGGAAGTATTGCCCCGGAGGAAAGCCCTGAACGGGCAGGCGCAGGTTCCAAGCATTTTTCCGGATTGCTGAGGTATTACGAACTGACGGGCGACAAACGCGCCCTTGATGCAGCTCTCGGCCTGGCAGAACTGCTTTGGTCGGTCCGGGAAGAATGGCGAAAAAACAAACACGTTTCCTGGGTTATCGAGCCGATGGCCCGGCTGTGGCACCTTACAAAAGATCCCAGATGGATTGTGTTCGCCGGGATGGTTCGGGATCACATCCGGCCGCTGGGCGAAGAGAAAACCCATGCGCACGGCTTCATGACCATGATCAGGGGCTTGCAGGTCATGACGCTATTAACCGGCGACCTTTCCTGGAATCAACTGCCTGATCAGAGCTGCCAATATATCCTGGACAAAAAACTGGTCATGCCCGATGGGAATATCCCTGAAGGGTTTCCGACCAGTGCACGGAATGAAGGTTGCTCAATAGCCGACTGGATCCTCCTGAACTTATACCAGGGATTGATCCACGGAGATGAAAATGCGTATGAAAACGCAGAACGGGCATTCTGGAATGCGCTGGCTTTCAATCAGCTTATCACGGGTGGATTTGGTCACCGGCGGATCGCCTCGAACGGCTACGGCGTGGATCACATTCACGAAGCCTGGTGGTGTTGCACCCAGAACGGGGGATACGCCATGTCCGAGTACGCCAGGCACTCCGTCACCTTCAGAAACGGGACCATTCATGTGAACTTCCTGACGCCGGGCGAATTTGAGGTTCCACTGCCCGGAGAGAAGGGGGTCCGGGTTACCATCGCAACATCTTATCCCGGTAAAGCAGAGGCCGTTATTGAAGCAGACAATATCCCGGAAAATATTCAGTTCAAAGTCCGGATCCCCTCCTGCGTGAAAAATCCGCACCTCAACCAGACCCGTACAGGGAACAAACTGAAAGTAATTGTCAGTGGAAAAATCGGACATCGCATCGAGCAAGTCAATCCGGGCGTTATTTTAACTTACGGCCCCCTTGTCCTGGTTCCCCCAAAGGGAGTAGGGGTAGGAAACAGGCCATCACCTTCCGCCGACGGAATACCCGATGGCTATGTTCCGCAATCTATTCCCGAAGGGATCCCGGTTATCATGCTTGAAAGCCCGCCTGATCAGGATGATTTTGTCCGCTTCCCGCTCTGCCCTCCCGAACGTCCGTTACCCACCTGGAGCTATTTTGACGAAGGTCCCGGTTCCCGGACGTGGGTGGAAGGGGCAGCAGTGGAAGTCCGTCTGAAGTACCCGAACGGAAGTATCCTGCCTACCCGGTTTGTTCCGATGTGCTTCAGTACATCCTGCATGTCGTTGTTTGAGACCCCGGTTGTGTTTGGACGCACAGAGCAGAATATCCGATAAACGTCACAAGGCCGCTAAAACTTAATTTTCGATACCAATGAAGAAAACACCCCCTAAATATCCTTGTTCTCCATTCTTCGGCAACAGTGATCCGGGGAAAAGAAGATTACCAGACAAGAACGCCAGGCCGGAAGCGCTGATTTATGTGGTTGGCTGCCTGATCCTATGCTTCAACTTAAGCTGTCAGGAAAAACCCCGCATTAATCCGTCCGCAACAGATCAGGCATCCGTCGCTTACAGCCTGTTCAACAGTTATGATGAGATGATCAGCGCCACGGACATCCGCTATTTTGATCCGGTCCGCATTTCTCCGGTCGGCACAAAGGAGAAACCGCTGTATCATAATTTCTTTTATTACAATCATACCCCGACCGAATGTCTGCAATTTGAGCCAACCGGACGGTATTTGCCGGGAATGCGGTTTTTCATGGAAGGGAGGGAAGTACAACCTTCAGACAAAGCTGAAATCGGGATCTTTGATCTCCAGAATAACAATAAATGGCAGAAAATCGGGGAAACCACCGCCTGGAACTGGCAGCAGGGCTGTCGCCTGCAATGGATCCCGGGAAGCTTTGAAGAGATCATGTGGAACGATCATTCTGCTGACGGAAAGACACTGATCACGAAAGTCTA
>CAZOYZ010000172.1:0-1229 GCA_964584045.1 uncultured Prolixibacteraceae bacterium
AACTAAAACCACGGAAAGAAAGATCACGATCAGGTTGTTTCTTCTGTCTTTATCTGTCTTTCCAAGTGAAAACTTCCTTTTGGCATCTCCCGTATCAGCCATATCTCCTTTTTTTTAAAGATCCGGTAACATCAGCAAAAATAACATTATTTTGCTTTTATTTCTGATGTTAAAGGATATTTCAGTTGTTGTTCGTTCAGGAGAACCGCCTTTACCGAACCTACCACGATCTTGGTTTCCACCATTACCGGAAGTCTGTTCCGGTCAGCGGTAAACCAGACTTTCATATATTCACCCTCAGGGAAAAAATCCCCTTCTACCAGCCAAACGGATACTTGATGACACAAAAATTCACGGTCATTCCGGGTTTTGATCTTTTCAGTCCCCAAATAACGAAAGTACAACTCTTCGGCAGTATGATCAATCAATGCCTTAAAGGGGACCTTCTGTCCTTTTTTCATACGTTCAAAGTCAAATCCGCGGAAGTAATATGCGCAGCCAAGCAGATCATATATTCCCTTCGTCCAGGGTACCTGAGCGGAGCGGGGATTCTCCTTTCCACGACGGATCGACGAATGGACGACGCCTTTATCGGGGTGAAAATCATACTGATGTTCGGTATGATCTTTCCCGTGATTGACTACCCGCCTGAACCAAAGCGGATCAAACTCCGGATAGGTAAGAATGGATTCGAAGGTATCCCTGACCGTATAGAAGACATCATAGGCTTTATAAGTCTTTCCCAAGGCTTTGAGATTCCAGGTTTTTTGATTCCTGTACCGGGAAGTATCACATTCAAACAAAACATCCCCTGCATTGATCCAAATAAAGTGCCAGTTAAAATAGGCTCCGTAAAGGGCCTTTTCGCCCGGAACAAAAGGCAGCTCATTTTTTTGAGCAAATCCGTTAACAGACTGAAGAGTAAGAAATCCGGCCAGCAAAAAACCAATATACTTAACGGAGGCCCCTTTTGGCTGGCTTCGACCCTTTCTTCTTTTTTTTATCTTCTGCTTTCTGGTCTTCATCAATTAATTCTTTTTTAGGGTGAAGATCATCAGGCAACATCCAGGTTTCATGTACCTCAAAGTTGGACCGGATCTTCAGAATTTTCGGGTAATAGACTACCCGTTCAGGCTGCAGCCATTTGTCAAGGTCACCCGCATCCCAATGCCCATTCTGATTTCTGTCAACAATGAGCTTTACTTTATACTTTTCCGGTTTGACAAACG
>CAZOYZ010000172.1:1329-6862 GCA_964584045.1 uncultured Prolixibacteraceae bacterium
AGGATCTCAAACTTTCTTTTAAAGATACTGTCCTGTCTGATGTCGAACCGGATCTCCTCTTCAAGCGTATCGACCTGCTGATAAAGATGCACTTTTGAAAAGTCGAAGACATCAATCGGCTCAGGTGATTCGATCACAACGGGATTATACGGATCAAAACCGTCCTGCGCATTGATACGGAATGAAAAGTTCTGAACAACAGGCGCCTCCTCCTTATTCTTTTTTCTCCTTCCTCTTTGAACAGGGTCCGTATAAACCAGTTCCAGCGTATCTGCTTTTAGGGCAGGGTGATCAAGGCTGTCCAATGTTTCATAGGTGACCCTGAGGTTCAGTGTATCCACACGGCTGACGAGCGTATCGGTGATCCACAGGGAAACCGAATCGCGCGTGGTATTATATTCGAGGTAAGACCAGTCCGGCGAAGGAGGTTTCGGTGAAATCAGATCAACCTTGAAAGAATCGCTCACACTGTTCGAGAAATAGATCTTAATCAGGTTTCTTTGGTCCCGTGAGGAATTATCCAAAAATTGTTCAAGTGTTTTTTCCTGGAACATCAGGAGGTAATGCGGAGTCATGGTTACTCTTTCAGCTTGCCTTCCCGGTTTAAGAGAATCGGCATCAAGGCCGGATGGAATGATCATTTCCGAAGATTTCAGCGTATCCATCTTCATCTTCCCTGTGATCAGACCCTCTTCAGCAATTGCACTGTCGGCTTTCGCTTTCAGGGAATCGGCCAAATCTCCTAAAAAATAAAGGCTGTCCAAACTAACCTTTCCGGAGGCTCCCGGGTATACCGGGACAACCAACTGATCATAAAAGGCGATCCGTTCACCGGATTGATTGTATGTTAAACTGGCATCGGCATCTTCCAGGGCAAATAACCGGTATTTCCCGGCAGCAATGTTGGTCAGCGCATAAAACCCATCTTCGTTGGTTTTGGCGATATATTTAGGTATATTTTTGCGAAAAGCAGACAGACTGTCGGTGTCCTCATATAAAAGGACTGTGGCCTCTTCGACCGGCTCCATATTGACTGCTGTGAGTACGTAACCTCCGATCATGAGGCTGTCAAACTGGGGTCCCGTACTAAAAGCAAAACGAAAATTATCGAGCGGATTCTTCTCATTGTTATCGGCAATGGCATCGCGAAAATCCAGGACATAAGTGACATTCTCCCTTAAGGTGTCGCCCAGCTCAACGGTCAGCGTTTTTGATTTAGTCCGGACGAGAGGCTTCTTCTTCAAGGGTGGTGAAACAAGTAACTTCGTGCTCACCTCGTCCGATATGACAAATTCATTGAATGTCAGGCTTACGGTGTTCCCATCGTAATTGACAACATTCATATCGGGAACTGTTTTGAGCACAACAGGGGGAATCGTGTCTTTAACGCCACCGGTAGGCATACCAGGATTCGCGCACGAGGTGGTGAAAACGATGTAGCCGAGATAAAAAAGAACCGATATGATGAGTAATTTCTTCATTCAATCTTTCAATAAGTACGTTATTCCACCGTTACCGACTTGGCCAGGTTCCTTGGCTGATCCACATCGCAGCCACGCAAAACTGCAGTATAATAAGCAAAAAGCTGCAAGGGGACAACCGTCAGCAACGCTGCCACTGCGGGATGGCATTGCGGGATCACAAACAGGTCGTTGGCCATATTCCGTAATCCGGTATCATCGTCCGTGACCACGGCGATAATGTTCCCTTTCCGGGCTTTGACTTCCTGTATGTTGCTGATCACCTTCTCATAGTAACTGTCTTTGGCCGAGACCACCACTACGGGCAGGTTATCATCCACCAGTGCGATTGGCCCGTGTTTCATTTCGCCGGCTGCATATCCTTCGGCATGGACATATGAAATCTCCTTAAGCTTCAAAGCGCCTTCCAGTGCGACAGGGTAAAGATATCCCCTGCCCAGATAAAGCGCGTCGGCCGCGTCTTTGTATTTTTCGGCGACAGTTTTTATATGTGGATGGCCCATCAAAATGGTCTGGACTTTATCCGGAATCGACAACATCTCCCGGATAAGCAACTCATAAAGGTCCTGTTCAATCTGCCCCCGTTCCTTTGCCAGTTTAAAGGCAAAGAGCGTTAAAACCGTCACCTGCGCGGTAAAAGCTTTTGTCGATGCCACACCGATTTCCGTTCCTGCATGGGTATAAACGCCGGCGTCGGTTTCCCGGGCTATACTGGACCCCACCACGTTGCAAACCCCCAGAATGAGCGCCCCGCGTGCTTTCGCCATCTTTAACGCAGCCAGCGTATCGGCAGTCTCCCCGCTTTGGCTCACGGCAATGACCACATCTCCGGGGTTGATAATTGGTTTACGGTACCGGAATTCGGAAGCCAACTCCACTTCGACCGGTACCCGGGCATACTCTTCGATGAGGTATTCGCCAACCAGCGCGGCGTGCCAGGAAGTTCCGCATCCGATAATGATAATGCGGTTAGCCTGTACGATTTTCGGGAACACATCCAGCAGTCCGCCCAGGACGATTTCATTTTGGTCGGGCCTTATCCTTCCCCGGTAAGTGTCCTGGATCGTCTTGGGTTGTTCAAAGATCTCCTTGAGCATGTAATGATCAAAATCGCCCTTTTCCAGGTCGCCTATGCTTAAGTCGACTTTCGTGACCCTAAAATTAGCCGGATCATTGTCAACTGTTTTAAGTGTCAGGCTGTTTTTCTCGATGATCGCCACGTTCCCGTCATTCAGGTAAATCACGCTGTCGGTATATTCCACGATCGGGCTGGCGTCGGAAGCCAAAAAATACTCGCCCTGACCTATTCCGATCACCAGCGGACTTCCCATTCGCGCGGCAATCATCCGGTGCTTCTCGTTACGGCAAAGCACGGCGATCCCATAGGCTCCTACTACCTTCGACAAGGCCAGCCGTACCGCGAGTTCTGCGTTGTCAACTTCCTCGAGTTCATAAAAGTACTCGATCAGGTTCACCAAAACTTCCGTGTCGGTCTCTGAATGAAAGACAAACCCCTTGCCGGCCAGGTCTTTCTTTAGTTCTTCGTAGTTCTCGATAATCCCGTTATGAACGATCACAAAATTACCACTCATGGAAGCGTGCGGATGAGCATTCACATCATTAGGCTCACCATGCGTAGCCCATCGGGTATGACCAATCCCGATATGACCCTGGGTGTCCTTATCGGCAACAAAACTCTCCAGTTCACTGACCTTCCCTTTTTTCCTGTATGTTTTCAGGGTAGAATTGTAAATAGCGATACCGGCAGAATCATATCCCCGGTATTCCAGTCTTTGCAAACCCTTCATGAGAATAGGGTATGCATTCTTATCACCAATGTAACCTACTATACCGCACATACCTTCATGTTTTGATGTACTTCCTCAAAACACCAATTCATAAAAATCATTATACGCATCAATGTAGCTTTGCGCTGGCTGGTGTTCCAGGAAAGGTTTGTTGTGTTGTGAGCTGATAAACTCTGACAATTCGGGTGATATGCGTTCGCTACCCTGGATAATGGCGTCGGAATGGGCAATCCCCAGTTTAATCATGTTTTCATAGGAAGGAATATCGAGCAGTTCCAGATGGTCGTCGGTAATTCCGTCGATGATCACATTTTTCTTCACCTTTGGGTTTAAAGGACGTTTCAGGCTTTCCTGATAGACCGAGTAGACCACTTTCGAATGGACGAACAAAGGATCGTCCCGGTAAGCTGTTTTCACATATAATGGCACAAGCGACGTCAGCCAGCCATGACAGTGGATCAAATCGGGTGCCCATCTCAGTTTAATGACTGTCTCGAGTACTCCCCTGGCAAAGAAAACAGCGCGCTCATCATTATCATCAAATTCCCTCCCCTTACTGTCCTTCAAAACACTTTTCCGCTGAAAATAATCCTCGTTATCAATAAAATAAACCTGCATCCTGGCCGCCTGGATGGAAGCAACTTTAATGATCAAAGGGTGGTCTGCATCGTTAATAACCAGGTTCATCCCCGATAAACGTATCACTTCGTGTAGTTGATTCCGGCGTTCATTAACACTTCCATACCTCGGCATAAAAGTCCTGATTTCCTTTCCTTTCTCCTGAATTCCCTGCGGCAGAAACCTGGATATCACGGACATCTCTGAGTCAGGGAGATAAGGTGTAATTTCCTGAGAGATGAATAAGACCCTTTTCTTTTCCATGAAAAACACGTAAATTTAATATGCAAAATTAATAAATATTCACGGATTATCAATTTTCGCTGATTTCACCGCTGCCAAAAACTAAAAAGATCTCATCGTTTCGTGTTGATTTATTTATTTACTTTGCAGCCTAATTTCGATATCAGATGCTGGTTGTAAAGGAAATAAACGAGCTCAGGTCACTGATAGGGGAAAGGAAAAGCGAAGGGAAAAAAATAGGCTTTGTCCCAACCATGGGAGCACTTCACGCAGGCCATCTTTCACTGGTTGAGCAGGCCGGAAAGCAGACCGATTTTGTAGTCGTCAGTATTTTTGTGAATCCCACCCAGTTTAATGATCCCGACGATCTGATCAGGTATCCCCGAAACCTGCAGCGTGACGTGGATCTGTTAAAAGCTACGGCATGCCGGCTTGTCTTTGCTCCGGAGGCAGAGACCATGTATCCTCAACCCGATACACGCCGGTTCCGCTTCGGTCATCTGGAGGAAGTGATGGAAGGCAGGTACCGTCCCGGCCATTTTAATGGCGTGGCCCAGGTCGTCAGCAAGTTGTTCGATCTGGTAGAACCGGATAAGGCCTTTTTCGGGCAGAAGGACTTTCAGCAGCTTATTATTATCAAAGCGATGATAAAAAAGCTGGATTTGCCGGTCGAAATTGTTCCATGTCCCATCGTGCGCGAAGCCGGCGGATTGGCGCTGAGTTCGCGTAATGAACGGTTAACACCTGAACAAAGGGAGAATGCAGCCCATATTTACAGGACTTTAAGGGAGGCCGGAAACAAAACTGCTCAAATGAACGTAAAAGAACTGAAAGACTGGGTTGTTGAGCAGATTGACGCTAATAAGTTCCTGAAGACTGAATATTTTGAAATTGTTGATGATGAAAACCTTCAACCCATAGAGAGCTGGGATGAGCCGTTAAACAAAGTCGGCTGCATTGCTGTTTTTTGTGGTGAAGTCCGGTTGATTGACAACATGATTTTCGATTTAAAGTAAAAAAAATGTTTATTGAAGTTTGCAAATCTAAAATACACAAGGTCTCGGTCACTGAAGCCAACCTGCAGTACGTGGGAAGCATCACGATCGATGAGGATTTGATGGATGCAGCCAACCTGATCGAAAATGAAAAGGTACAGGTCGTGAACATTAACAATGGAGAACGCCTGGAAACCTATGTGATCAAAGGCAGGAGAGGTTCCGGCGTGATCTGTCTGAACGGCCCCGCCGCCCGCAAGGTTGCCGTGGGCGATGTCGTGATCATTATTTCCTACGCCATGATGGATTTTGAAGAAGCAAAGACTTTCAAACCAAGGCTGGTATTCCCCGATATTGAAACAAACAGGATCGTTTAGAGCATGGAGCA
>CAZOYZ010000172.1:6962-9561 GCA_964584045.1 uncultured Prolixibacteraceae bacterium
CTGCAACTGGCTCTTGACCTGACCGACCGCAAAATCCTTTACGTATCGGGTGAAGAAAGTATTCAGCAAATCAAGATCCGCGCCAACCGTCTTAAACGGGAAAACGAGAACTGCTATTTCCTGTGTGAAACTTCTTTGGAAAATATACTTGCGCATTGTGAATACATGGAACCGGGGCTGTTGATCATCGACTCCATCCAGACGACCGCAACCTCTTATATAGAATCTTCACCGGGCACCGTGAGCCAGATCCGCGAATCCACCAACGGTATCCTCAAATTTGCCAAGAGCCGCAAAGTTCCGGTGATCCTGATCGGGCACATCACCAAAGACGGGAGCCTGGCCGGACCCAAGGTACTCGAGCACATGGTCGACACTGTTCTGCAGTTTGAAGGGGAAAACCAGTATATGTACCGGATCCTTCGGGCGGTGAAGAATCGTTTCGGTTCCACCTCCGAGCTGGGAATTTTTGAAATGGTCAGTTCAGGGATGAGGGAGGTGAGCAATCCTTCCGAACTCCTGATCAGCCTGGACGATAATGGTCTGAGCGGAACTGCCATCGCCTGTGCCATCGAAGGGAACCGCCCGCTGCTCATTGAAATCCAGTCGCTGGTCAGCACCGCCGCTTACGGAACTCCCCAACGTTCGTCGACCGGTTTTGACCTGAGACGGCTCAATATGCTGCTGGCCGTGCTTGAAAAACGGGCCGGATTCAAGCTGGCCACGAAAGATGTCTTCCTGAACATCGCCGGGGGGATCAAAGTAGACGACCCGGCAATCGACCTGGCAGTGATCTCGGCTGTTCTTTCTTCAAATTTTGACATCCCTTTTGAGAAGACTATCTGCTTTGCAGGCGAAGTCGGACTGTCGGGCGAGATCAGGAGCGTAAACCGGTTGGAACAACGCATCCTTGAAGCAGAAAAACTGGGAATGAAAAAGATTTTTATCCCGGAATACGGGAAAGCCCTTAACCTGAAAAAATTTCACATCGCTGTCGAACCGGTTTCACGGGTCGACGAATTTTTCCGCAGACTTTTCAAAAAATAGATGCAAGACACTCTTACGACTCGCTACTCACTACTCACTACTTTTTCCTATCTTTATCCCATGATGAGAACACAACACGAACGGTTACACATTCTGATGATCCTCGGTTTCCTGGTGATGATCCTGCCGGCCTGTACAGAGAACGGGTATCCAAAGCCCGAACATCTGATCAGTGAAAAGAAGATGGTGAACATCCTTTACGATCTTCACCTTAGTGAAGCCTTGCTGGAACGGTTCAGATACAATGACCCCGACAGCCTGAAACTGAATGTGAACGATCTCTACCGGTCTGTCCTGAATAAGTATCATGTTGAGGATTCCGTACTTTCCAAATCCATTATTTATTATTCATCCTACCCGAAAGTTTACGAACGGATCTATGCCAAAGTGATTGACCGGATGAACCTGGAACAGGAGGAGATGAATAAACAGGATGAAGTCAAGGTCAAAAAAGAATGACGAGAAGAATTGCCGCCCATTACGTGTTTCCCGTCAGCCATCCGCCTGTAGCCAAGGGTATCATCGAAGCAGACGGTCAGGGAATGATCCTCCGCCTTATCGTTCCGGAGCACGGGTTACGTGAAATGGCCGGTATGGAATTTCATAACGGCATTCTTTGCCCGGCCTTTGCTGACATATCCGGTGAATTTACTTCGCATGCGCTTTTCGAAAGTCTCCCGTTTTTCCATGAGTTTAAAGAGGTCATGCCTCCCCGGTTAACAGGCTATCAGGGGGTGCTGGAGTGGATGAAAGCCATTCAGCAGGCAAACAGTCAGGTCAGTCTGGACGATCTGATCCGCTTGTTCAGCTTTGAAACAGCCAGGGCATTGGGACGTCAGGATGAGAGAGGGACACTGGATCCCGGCAAACGCCCTGGCATTCTCCTGATCGACCGGATGGACTACCGTCATTTAAAGCTTTCACCCGATAGCAGGGTCAAACGACTGATATAATCACTATTTTTGCGGAAACTTTTTAGGATGGCAACGTTCCTCTTCGATAAGATCATTTTTGGTCCTGTGAAAAGCCGCAGACTGGGAGTTTCACTTGGAATAAACCTGCTGCCGGCCGACAGCAAAGTATGCTCATTTAACTGTATTTATTGCGAATGTGGCTGGACGCCCGGGAAACGTGAAAAGAAAGCAGAACTGCCGGCCCGTTCATCAGTAGCTCAAAATCTGGAAGAAAAATTGCAGTCGATGCAAAATGCCGGGAAGCTCCCTGATGTGATCACGTTTGCCGGGAACGGAGAGCCTACGTTACATCCGGAGTTTGCCGGGATTATCGACGACACGGTCCGGCTAAGGGACCAGCTTGCCCCTGCGTGCCGGATTGCCGTACTCTCCAATTCCACCATGATCCATCGCGAACAGGTCTTTCAGGCCTTACTGAAAGTGGATGATAATATTCTGAAACTTGATTCGGCAATCCTTTCAACCGTCGAACTGCTCGACTGTCCTCTCGGAAGTTTTAATCTAAACGAAGTGATCGGTCAGCTTGCCCGCTTCGGGAAGCATGCCGTTATCCAGACCATGTTTGTCCGCGGGGAATA
>CAZOYZ010000173.1:0-4796 GCA_964584045.1 uncultured Prolixibacteraceae bacterium
CCGCCGACCACGATCATGATGGTCTGAAAATTCAGGAAGACTTCCGATGTCATGGTTGCGCCGACCGCCAACCCCAGGAAAATAGTTGCGGTATTTAAAATTGACCCGGTGGCTGCATCGGACAAGCGTGCCACATTCACCCCGATCTCCTTGATCAGATTACCGAACAGCAGCATACCCAGTAACGGAACGGCAGACGGAACAAACAAAGAAATAATAATTCCAAGGATGATCGGGAAAATTATTTTCACCGCCCGCATGTTTTTGATCGTATATTTGGGCGGATAGAGCTTGTCCATTTCCTTCATATTAATGCGGAGTTCTTTTTCAGAGCAGGTAAGACGCGCCACCAGGGGAATAATAACCGGTACCAAAGCCATATAGGAATATGCTGCAATGGCGATCGGACCAAGCAGGTGGGGAGCCAGTTTGATGGTGGTATAAATCGCCGTAGGCCCATCAGCGCCGCCAATAATGCCCAATGAAGCCGCTTCACACGGAGTAAAGCCGATGAGCATGGCTGAAATCAGAACAATGAAGATCCCAAGCTGAGCCGCTGCCCCGAAAAGAGACAAACGCAGATTCCGCAACATGGGCCCAAAATCGGTCAATGCTCCGACTCCCATAAAAATGATCGGTGGCAAAAATCCTGTTTTAATGAGTGAGTAGTATACAAAATTCATGATCCCGTACTCATGCGCGATTTCGAACAGGTTCATATAATGGTGTTCGTCGATCTGTACCATGCTCGCAGGAACAACACCCATGCCTCCTCCCGGCAAATTAGCCAGGATCAGTCCAAATGCGATGGGTACCAGCAACAGTGGCTCATAATTTTTCCGTATTCCCAGGTACAGCAATAATCCCCCGATGGCCAGCATGAGGAGGGTGCCCGGATAATCGATGATTGCCTGGAAAGCAGTCATCTTATAAAGTGTTTCAAAAATTGACATAGGATAATCTGTTTACCGGATTCTTACCAAAACATCGTCTTCCTCCACCTCGGAACCACTGTCCGAAAGGATTTCAATCACTTTTCCGGGTACGTCGGACCGGATAGCATTAAATGTTTTCATCGCCTCAATATAGCCGATCAGGCTACCCTCCCTGATTTGATCACCTACTTTAAGCGGCACTTCAGAGCTCTCCTTGGTCAGGTAAAACTTACCTTCAAGAGGGGCCAGAATTTCTTTGGGGCTCCCGATTTCGTCCGCTGCCGGTGTCTCATTGTCCCATGCCGGAGTTCCTTTTTCTGCGGGAGCATCCTGTTGCTTCTCATCATATGAAACCGAAACCTTAAATTTCTCTCCATTCACCTCAACGAAAAGTGTGGAAGGAGCAAAGCCGGATTCTGCCACAGGGGCCGGAATAACTTCCCTTTTGGTTCCTTCCAGCAGACCGCCACCCTCTTCACGTCGCCTGGCAAGATCGGCTTCAAAGGCCTTTTTTGCCTCACCCGATTTATAAGCCCTGTATTGTTCGGGATGCATGGCCAGTTCAAATAATTCCTCATCATCCGGTCCGGTTTCCCAGCCTTTTTCCTGCATTTCTTTGCGAAAAGCGTCCAACGAATCCGGGAAAAGACTTTGCGGATGAGCTGTAAATTCTTCTCTTCCCTGGGCTTTGGCCAATGCTTTTAATTCGGGAGCCAGCTCGCCCGGTAATTTTCCTCCCCTGCCTGTCAGCATGTCCCAGATGTTATCGGCGATCATGCTCCAGCGCTCTTTTCCTTTTTCCAGCTGGATCACGTTCATCAGCGCCAGATTTTTCACGTACTGGCTGTAAGGGGTGACCAACGGCGGATACCCTACCATTGGCCAGATATAGGTGACCTCATCAAACAATTTTACCAGCAACTCGTCCTGGGTCAGTGTGGGTTGATTATTCTTTATTTTCCATTTATTCAGACTGTCGAGATTATCCTCCAGGTCAGCCATCAGCGATCCCATCATCCCTCCCGGTAACCCCGGCCCAATCAGAAGTGAATTCATGTACCGGTTTTTAGGCGTAATGTAATAGCCAAGAAAATCGTCGATAAAACTTTGGGTGAGAGCGCGCACTTTCATATAGGCATCCATATTGATCCCGGGAACATCGAAACCATCATCTTTCAGCATGGTCTGAACAGCCAAAAGATCAACATGTCCGGTACCCCACGAAAGCGGTTCCATCGCTACATCAACATATTCGACACCTGCGCGGCACACCTCCAGGATGGAAGCCATGGCAAACCCCGGCCCGGAATGGGAATGATACTCAAGCGGTACATTCGGATGCATTTTTTTGATCCCTTCTGTGATCTTTCCCAACCATGAAGGACGGCCAATACCTGCCATGTCCTTCAGACAGATTTCGTCAGCCCCGCCTTTGATCAGCGTGTCAGCCATATTGACAAAATAATCGACGGTATGAATTTCAGAGTAAGTCAGGCTTAAGGCAGCCTGGGCAATCATCCCGGCCTCTTTGGCATACCTAATCGAGTCGAGAATATTGCGGATATCATTGAGGCCGTCAAAAGGACGGGTAATATTGGTACCCTGCGCCTTCTTCACTTTGTACATCAGCTTTCTTACGTCGGCAGGTACCGGACTCATCCGCAGACCATTTAAAGACCGGTCAAGCATATGGGTCTGGATCCCTGCCTCATTAAAGGGCCTGGTCCACTGGCGTACAGCATGATTGGGATTTTCTCCAAACAACAAATTAATTTGTTCAAATCCTCCACCGTTCGTTTCAACACGGGCAAAGCATCCCATTTTGATAATATGGGGAGCGATTTTAACCAATTGATCCACCCGGGGCATATACTTCCCCGACGACTGCCACATATCCCGGTAGACCAATGAAAACTTGATTTTTCCTTTTTTCATTAGTTGATTCTGAATTTTATTGATTTTTTTGCATTCATCCAAACAGTCTTACAGCCGCTCGACCCCGGTAACACGCCCTTTCCCTTTGGTGACGATCTTCACTGCGCTTACAATCGCAGCAACCTTCCGGGGATCCGGTTCCGTTGCCGTACTACCCGCAGATACCTTTCCCTTTGTTTCTTCAGGAAAATATTTATTTACAAAACGGATAATCATGTTCCCAATAATGATGACCAGGAACAGAATAACAAATACGGTGATCATTCCTACACCGAGTAATTCGAGCGCCAATCCTAAATTATTCATGGTTATTATTTTTAAACGATTCTTATATTCAAAACATTAATCCCCCAAAAAGAAACAAAAACCTCCCCGTGTGAGAAACGCGCTGTTTCACACACCGTGATTAATTTAATCGATGACTGATCTGGTTACCCCCTTACAGGTAATTCACCTGGCGGGAATTTCTGAAAAATTCAGAACCCCCTGCAATATGTTCATCTCCAACAGGTTGGCTTTTATTTCAAAAAAAGACTTCCCATGTTATTAAAATTGTTCAATATTAACTAATTTTTAATTGAGAATAAAAAGCTCCGGATAAAAATTAAAAAACAATTATCAATAATTTAATATAAAAAGTTTCATTCCGATAGTTATCGATCTATTTTACTTATATTCGTAATTCATTATTTTTACGGGTGAATTAATTTAAACCATAATAATCAACTTTATATGAAAAACCAGGAAAAGAAAGCCTTCTCGCGGAGGCAGTTTTTAGCTACTACTGCAATTGGAATTGCAGGGATGAGTTTTATCCCATCCTTCGCATCCTGTAAAAGAAAAACTGAAGATCATATTACTCTGGGATTTATAGGATTAGGTCGTCAATCGATGTTCCTGCTGAATGGATTTATTCAGATCCCGGGAGTCCGTGTTCTTGCGGGTTGTGATGTGTATGGCAGGAAACGTGAACGGTTCTCGAGGTTTGTCAATGGATTTTATGAAAAGAATAGTGTACAGGCTAAAGCAGAAACTTACGAAAGATATGAGGACTTGCTCAACAGAAAAGATATTGATGCCGTTGTCATTGCTGTGCCCGACCATGCCCACGCCATGATCGCCATTGCTGCCTGCCAGGCCGGAAAGGATGTTTACCTGGAAAAACCAATGACTTTCACCATTTATGAAGGACAGCAGCTGCGTAAAGTAGTGCGGGAAACCAACCGTATTCTGGGGATCGGCAGTCAGCAACGCTCTGACCCGAACTTTCAGCATGCGGTAAAAATGGTACAGGAAGGACGTCTTGGCACCATTCAACAGGCGAATGCCTATGTGGGAGCTCCTCCTACACCCTATGATCTGCCCGAAGAAACCATTCCTGAAGACCTGAACTGGGATTTATGGTTAGGTCCGTTACCATCGCGCATTCATTTTAATAACGCATTAAATCCGCCTATTTCACTCGATCCGGTGGAAAATGAAAAAGACTGGGGCGCCTGGAGATGGTACAAGGAAATGGGGGGTGGTTTTACCACCGACTGGGGTGCACACATGTTCGACATTGCCCAGTGGGGGCTGGGGATGGACGACAGCGGCCCTGTGGAAATCTCACCGCTTGGCGATGAATCCCTGTATATCCGGTACAAGTATGCCAACGGTGTCGTGATGACTTCTGAGCCTTTCGACGAAGGGAAGACCAAAGGGGTTAAGTTCACAGGCGATAAAGGCTGGCTGGAAGTTTCAAGGGGGCATTTTAAAGCTTCGGATGATTCCCTTCTTCCCCCTAAAACGGAGGAAACTCCCGAAGATCAGGTTCCTTATGAAACGAAGATCCCGCATCAGATCAACTTCATCGACGCTGTACGCAACCGGGTCGATCCGGTCGTGCCCGTTGAAATCGGACACAGAAGCTGCACGGTTTGCACA
>CAZOYZ010000173.1:4896-9544 GCA_964584045.1 uncultured Prolixibacteraceae bacterium
GTCATGCTTCGGCAGCCGGACCGCCAAAAGCCATAGGGGGAATCATTTCGTGTCCTCCCCCATGCAGATTGATGGGTCCATTCACTTTTTCGAACTTCTTCACGTTATCGTCCAGTGCCATCAAAAGGCGTTTGGCATGTTCAGGCGTCAGAATAATCCTGGATTTGACATTGGCCTTTGGAATGCCCGGCATAATCCGGACAAAATCGATGACAAATTCTGAAGTGGAGTGCGTGATAATAGCCAGGTTGGAATAAGTTCCCTGAGCTACCTCCTCATTCAGTTCGATGTTCAACTGGTTCTTATTTTTATTTTCTTCCATTTTAGTCTTCCTGATCAACTTCTTCGGGTTCCTTTACATCGACCAGACGATCATATTCTTCCCGTGATCCAACGACCAGGTTCTTGTACTCCTTCAGGCCGGTTCCGGCAGGGATCAGATGACCACAGATCACGTTTTCCTTCAAACCGTCCAGGTAGTCGACCTTACCCTGAATGGCAGCTTCATTCAACACCTTTGTGGTTTCCTGGAAAGAAGCGGCCGAGAGCCAGCTGCGCGTTTGCAATGCGGCCCTCGTGATCCCCTGAAGGATCTGGCTCGAAGTTGCCGGAATCGCCTCGCGGGCTTCCACCAGCTTCTTGTCACGGCGCCGTAATGATGAGTTCTCATCACGCAAACGGCGTGATGTGATGATCATCCCGGCACGGAGTTCCGAGTCACCCGGATCAATGACGACTTTTTTATTATAGATCCAGTCGTTCTCATGTAAAAATTCATTCTTGTCGACCACCTGCTTCTCGAGGAAACGGGTATCACCCGGATCGTCGATCTCGACCTTGCGCATCATTTGCCGGATGATCACCTCGAAGTGCTTATCGTTGATTTTCACACCCTGCATCCGGTAAACGTCCTGAACTTCATTCAGAATATATTCCTGGACAGCAGTGGGACCTTTAATGGCCAAAATATCGGATGGGGTGATGGCACCGTCTGAAAGCGGAGTTCCGGCCTTGATATAGTCATTTTCCTGTACCAGAATTTGTTTTGACAGCGGCACGAGGTACTTCTTCACTTCGCCCGACCTTGACGTCACCACGATTTCACGGTTACCACGTTTGATCTTACCCAATGAAATTTCACCGTCAATTTCGGCAACCACAGCAGGATTTGACGGGTTACGGGCTTCGAACAGTTCGGTCACGCGGGGAAGACCACCGGTGATATCACCTGCTTTACCTGAAGCACGAGGTATCTTAACCATCACCTGACCTGCCTTTACCTTCTCGCCTTCTTCCACAGAAATATGACCTCCCACCGGCAGGTTGTAGGAACGGATCACGAGTCCGGCTTCGTCAAGAATACGTAACGCGGGGTTCTTGGTCTTGTCGCGTGTCTCGATGATCACCTTTTCCTTAAATCCGGTCTGTTCGTCCGATTCTTCGCGATAGGTAACACCGTCGATCAGACTGTCGAACGACGCGGTTCCGTTATATTCGGTAATGATCACCCCATTATAGGGGTCCCATTCGCAAATCTTTTGTCCTTTGCTGACTTCCCGTCCGTTATCGACATACAGTTTCGACCCGTAAGGAACGCTGTGTGTCGACAAGGGTATACGGGTATTCTTGTCAATAATACGCAATTCTGCAAGCCGGCCTACGACGATCAGCGCTTTCTTTCCTGTTTCGTCGACCGATTCTACCGTACGTAATTCCTCAATCTCGGCAATACCGTCATACCGGGATTCGACCATTGACTGGGAGGAAATATTTCCTGCAATACCTCCGACGTGGAAGGTACGTAAGGTCAACTGGGTCCCGGGTTCACCGATCGACTGGGCAGCGATTACTCCAACGGCTTCGCCACGACGTGCAAGGTTCCCTGTTGCCAGGTTGCGTCCATAACATTTCGCGCAAACTCCGACTTTTGCTTCACAGGTCAGTACCGAGCGGATCTCGACACTTTCGATGGGTGAATCTTCTATTTTCCCGGCCACATCTTCATCGATCATCTCTCCTGCACGGATGATCAGGTCGCCGGTGAGCGGATTAAAAATATCGTGAACGGTTGTACGTCCCAGGATCCGGTCGGAAAGCGACGACACGACTTCTTCATTGCTCTTGATCGCCGTGGCGACCAACCCGCGTAATGTACCACAATCATCATCCGAAACGATCACATCCTGCGCAACGTCAACAAGACGGCGGGTCAGGTATCCTGCGTCGGCGGTCTTCAGCGCGGTATCGGCTAATCCTTTGCGGGCACCGTGCGTCGAAATAAAGTACTCAAGTACTGAAAGGCCTTCCTTAAAATTCGCCAGGATCGGGTTTTCAATGATCTGAGCTCCGGTAGAACCTGATTTCTGAGGTTTTGCCATAAGCCCCCTCATTCCGCAAAGCTGGCGGATCTGCTCTTTGGAGCCCCGGGCTCCTGAGTCCAGCATCATGTACACGGAATTGAAACCCTGCTGATCGGTGCTCAGTGTTTTCATGACCGAATTCGTCAGCTTGGCATTGGCATGCGTCCAGATATCGATCACCTGGTTATAACGTTCATTGTTGGTAATGAATCCCATGTTATAGTTGGCGATCACTTCTTCCACTTCGGTGTAACCGGAATCGACAATTTCCTTCTTATCATCCGGAATGATCACATCACTCAGGTTAAATGACAGCCCACCGCGATAAGCCATCTTGTATCCCATGTTCTTAATATCATCCAGAAAGCGTACTGTCGTCGCATTCCCGGTTTTCTTAAAGATATCGGAAATGATGTTCCTCAATGATTTCTTTGTCAGCAGTTCATTGATAAATCCAGCCTGCCGGGGCACTACCTGATTAAAGAGTACCCGGCCAACGGTTGTTTCAATGACATGGTTGAAATAGCCGCCGTTATCGTCGAGATCCTCCACTTTTACCCTGACGATGGCATGCATATCGACTTTTCCTTCGTTATAGGCAATAATGACCTCCTCGGGTGAGTAAAAGATCATTCCTTCTCCCCGTGCTCCGGCGCGGTGCTTGGTCATGTAATACAAACCAAGTACCATGTCCTGTGAAGGAACCGTGATCGGAGCGCCATTGGCAGGATTCAGCAGATTTTGTGAAGCAAGCATCAGCAACTGGGCTTCCAGGATGGCTGCATTTCCCAAAGGCACATGCACAGCCATTTGGTCGCCGTCAAAGTCGGCATTAAATCCGGTACAAACAAGAGGATGAAGCTGAATGGCCTTACCCTCGATGAGCACGGGCTGGAAGGCCTGAATGGATAGCCGGTGAAGGGTTGGAGCGCGGTTTAGCAAAACCGGATGTCCCTTTAACACATTCTCCAGAATATCCCACACGACAGGATCCTTACGGTCAACGATCTTTTTGGCCGACTTTACGGTTTTAACAATACCTCTTTCTATCAGTTTACGGATAATGAAAGGCTTATAAAGCTCCGCTGCCATCCCTTTGGGTAAACCGCATTCATGTAATTTAAGAGCCGGACCTACCACGATCACTGAACGGGCTGAATAGTCCACACGTTTACCCAGAAGGTTCTGACGGAAACGGCCTTGCTTCCCTTTTAAACTGTCGGAAAGTGATTTCAGTGCCCGGTTATTTTCCGTCTTCACGGCGTTTGACTTCCGTGAATTGTCGAAAAGTGAATCAACAGCCTCCTGTAACATTCGCTTTTCATTGCGAAGGATCACCTCGGGAGCTTTGATCTCAATCAGTCTTTTCAAACGGTTGTTCCGAATGATCACCCTGCGGTAAAGATCATTCAGGTCGGACGTGGCAAACCGTCCGCCATCCAGCGGAACAAGCGGACGAAGATCGGGCGGGATCACGGGTACCACTTTCACGATCATCCATTCCGGCCGGTTGATGTTTTTACTGGCCCGAAATGCCTCCACTACCTGTAACCGTTTCAGGGCTTCGCTTTTGCGCTGTTGGGAAGACTCGGTATTGGCCTTATGACGCAGATCATAGGACAGTTCATCCAGTTCCATCCGTTCCAGCAACAGGTGCAATGCCTCGGCGCCCATTCTGGCGATGAACTTGTTTGGATCTTCATCGTCCAGATATTGATTTTCCTTGGGAAGCGTATCCATAATATCCAGATACTCTTCTTCCGTAAGGAAATCCAGGTTCTTGACGCCATCCTGCGCTTTAATACCCGCCTGGATCACGACATATCGTTCGTAATAAATAATGCTGTCGAGTTTTTTGGTCGGCAAGCCAAGCAAATACCCGATCTTATTGGGCAATGACTTAAAATACCAGATGTGAGCCACAGGAACAACCAGGGAGATATGCCCCATCCGTTCACGGCGAACCTTTTTCTCTGTTACTTCCACGCCACAACGGTCGCACACGATCCCTTTATAACGGATTCGTTTGTACTTTCCGCAATGACACTCATAGTCTTTTACCGGCCCGAAAATCCGTTCACAGAACAAGCCGTCACGTTCCGGTTTATATGTTCTGTAATTAATCGTTTCAGGCTTTAACACCTCACCGTGCGAACGTTCAAGGATCTCTTCCGGTGAAGCAAGACTAATTGCTATTTTGGTAAAATTACTTTTTACTTTATTGTCTTTTCTGAAAGCCATATTATGAAGTAATAAATTCCAAATTCAAATTCCCAAATAAAGATACC
>CAZOYZ010000174.1:0-9539 GCA_964584045.1 uncultured Prolixibacteraceae bacterium
GGGAAAACACATTTTTACAGGTTTCAGGTCCATGGAAACCTTCAATTGATATCAGGTCGGATGTTGCTATTGTTTATGGAGCAGCAGATTCCCCAAATATGACATTAAAGGAACGTGTTCAAACATGGAAAGATCGCGGGTATATAACTCAATTTATGACTGGTATTTCATGGGGTGATTCCTATAATGATTATTTCTATGGCCGCTGGGACGGGAAAAATCATCTGGACGAAGCTCAGGTTGCCCGTCAGGGCGACACTTTATGGCACGGCAGGCAGACACCTTATTTTTTACCATCTATGAATTTTCTGAAATATTTTAAGGAAAATCATATAAAAAAGGCAATTGATGCAGGGATTGATGCAATTTATTTGGAAGAGCCAGAATTTTTTGCACAGGCGGGATATAGCGAAGCTTTCAAGCGGGAATGGAAAGAATATTATGGTTTTGACTGGCGGCCTCCATTTGATTCGCCAGAGAATGCATATTTATCCAATAAATTAAAACACTATATTTTTTGCCGTGCTATTGAAGAGAGTTTTACTTACGCGAAAGATTATGGAAAAAGTAAAGGGATAAATGTACGTTGTTATGTGGCTACACATTCATTGTTAAATTATACGGTATGGGAAATGGTAAGCCCGGAAATAAGTTTAACGTTCTTGCCAAATGTTGATGGTTTCCAATGCCAGACATGGACAGGCACAGCCCGGGAACCCAACTATTATAATGGGAAAGCAAAGGAACGTGTTCTGGAAACAGCCTATCTGGAATATGGATCTATGGTTCCAATGGCTACCCTTAGCGGACGTAAGTTGACTTTTAATATAGATCCCATTGAAGACAGGAGACGAGATTGGACAGACTACAAAAAGAATTATGAAGCCAATTTTATTGCTTATCTGTTGTATCCGACAATCAACAATTTTGAAGTGATGCCTTGGCCTGGTCGTATCTTTGAAGGAACTTTTCCTGTAGGTTTAAACAGTGATAAAAGAGAAAAAATTCCCCGTTATTATTCCACCCAGATGATGGTAATGATGAATGCGTGCAATAATATGCCGTTATCAGACAATAAATTATCAGGTTCCTGCGGGATCAGCGTGCTGATGTCTAATTCACTGATGTTTCAACGTTGGCCTACCTTTAATGGATATAATGATTATCCGCCTGTTAGCAAATACGAAGAACCTGAGATAGCCGCATATTCGGAATATAAACGAGGCGATATCGTATTTGGAAATCCCAGACTATCCTTTTCTAATTTTTACGGGCAGGCATTCCCATTACTAAAGCGGGGAGTACCTATACAAATACTACATCTGGAAAGTGTCTCTTATCCTGAAGCATGGAAGGACACCAAAATATTGATAATGTCATATTCCAATATGAAACCCTTGTCTGCCAAATACCATGATTACATTGCAGACTGGGTTTCGAAAGGGGGAGTTCTTGTTTATTGCGGACGAGATGAAGACCCTTATCAGAATGTGACAGAGTGGTGGAATACAGGAAACAACCACTTCAAGGCGCCTTCGGAAGATCTGTTTGAAAAATTAAATATCAAGCCGTCAGATAAGAGCAGTGAATATAAATATGGCGATGGTACGGTCTATATTATCAGGCAAGACCCGAAAGAATTTGTTCTGCAAAGTAATAATGACCAGAATTTCGTAAATATTATAAAAAAACTTTACGATAAGCTATCTGAAGATGATCCATTGGTTTTCAAAAATAGTTTTTGTCTTGAACGGGGAGCTTATGATATTATAGCTGTACTGGATGAAAATGTCGATAAAACACCTTATGTACAGAAAGGACATCTGATAGATCTGTTTAATCCCCAACTACCCGTCTTATCAGAGAAAAAAGTCTATCCTGGAGAACAGGCATTGCTTTTCAATATTGACAGAGTTAGAAATCAGAAGCAACCGCAGGTTCTTGTTACTGGAGCCCGTGTTTCTGATGAGAAAATCAGGAATAACAGTTATTCATTTGTTGTAAAAAGTCCTATAAATACTGAGAATATCATGCGTGTGTTATTGCCAGATGCACCCAAAAAATGCAGCATTAAAGATGTTTTTGGGAAAAAATTATCCGGCTCTGATTGGAAATGGGATGCAGAAAGCAGGACCTGCTTACTACAGTTTGAAAATGATCCTGAAGGAATTCAGGTTGAATTATCCTGGTAAATAATCTTTCTAAGCTTACTTAAAACCTTAATTCCAATGAAAAAGATATCGCTTTTTATTATAACGGTTCTCTTTTGCTTTTTAAACATTTCAGCGCAGGAAAAGATTAAGCTGAAATTCAAAAAAGACGGAAAATTCAGGATTGCCCAATTTACCGATATCCATTGGATTGATGGTTCTCCCAATTGTGCAAAAACGATCGCCACGATAAAGTATGTCCTTGAAACTGAAAAACCGGATTTGGCCGTACTGACAGGTGATGTGGCATGGAAACTTCCAAGCAGACAACCATGGCGTGATATCTCCGGAATATTTGAGGAGGCGAAAATTCCATTTGCCGTAGCCTTGGGGAATCACGATGGGGAAGGAAGCACACAGATAACCCGGGCTGAGATATTCGACCTCTTAAGTCAATCCCCCTATTTTGTGGGAGAGAAAGGCCCGGATAATATTTACGGTTGTGGCAATTATGTTATTCCTGTATGGGGGAAGAAATCAAAAGCGTCAGCATTACTCTATTGCTTTGATTCCAACAGAGATTCAAAAAATCCAAAATTTGGAGGGTATGATCATATCCGTTTCGATCAGATCGAATGGTACCGCAAACAAAGTGAAAGCCACGCAAGAGCAAATGGTAATTCACCGTTACCGGCACTGGCTTTTTTTCACATTCCTCTGCCGGAAATTAGTGACGTGGTTGCCCAACAAAGCACAATAGGGACTTTCGGCGAAAGCTTTGGCTCTCCAAGATTCAATTCCGGTTTGTTTGGTTCCTTCATGGAAATGGGAGATGTTATGGGTGTTTTTACAGGACATGATCATGCAAACGATTTTATCGGCATGGACTACAACATCGCACTTGCCTACGGCAGGGTAACCGGAACGGATGCCTACGGAAAACTGGTGCGCGGTGGCCGATTGATTGAACTGTTTGAAGACGAGTTCAGATTTGACAGCTGGATTTCAACCCCCGAAGGGAAAGAGTTGTATTTTCATTATCCTTCGGGAATTTCATCGGTCGATGAAGATAAAATGACCTATCTGCCTGCCATAAAGGTAAATCCCAGGAAACAGGGAGTATCCTATACTTACTATGAAGGTAAATTTAAATCTTTGAAAGATACGGCGTCTGCAGTAAAGGCTGGAAAAGGAAACATGAAGGAGATTTCGATACAGGGAGCTCTTTCCGAAGACGGATTTGCATACGATTTCAGGACTTATCTTAAAATTCCGGATAAAGGGGTGTACCTCTTTCAAACCAGATCGGACGACGGATCAAAGCTTTATGTGGATGGACAACTGATTGTTGACAATGACCACGATATGGTATATAAATCGGGGAAAACAGCTTTGGAAGCAGGATTTCACGAACTGCGCGTCCTGTATTACGAAGATGACCGGAGACAACATCTTGAAGTCGGTTTTTCCGACAAACATAAAGATTATGAGAGTATTCCCGGGCAGATGTTATATGTCACCGAATAATTAATTAAGCCGACGATAAGAAACCGATAAAGAAGTACTGATAAATTTAAACCATGAATAAAAATACAAAAACCTTAAAGACCAGAGAACGGCTGTTTTCTTTGGATGCCTTGCGTGGTTTCGACATGTTCTGGATCACCGGAGGAGGAACCTTAATCAGCGTTTTGGCTGCCTGGTCAGGTGCCGGATGGCTACAGGCCATTGACGGCCAGTTTCACCACGCTGAATGGGCTGGCTTCCACTTCGAAGATTTGATTTTCCCCTTATTCATGTTTATCAGCGGTGTAGCTATCCCGTTTTCTTTACTTTCAAAACTTGAAGAGGGTATTGGAAAATCTGCTTTAATAAAGAAGGCGGTAAAAAGAGCGATTGTTCTTGTGGTTATAGGAATGTTCTACAACGGAGTATTTAAAAATGGTTTTGAAAACCCAAGGATTGCATCGGTTCTGGGACAAATCGGACTGGCATATATGTTTGCTTCGCTGATCGTGATTTACGCCAGGTCGTTTAAGTCGCGTTTGCTTTGGTTGGGAGGTATCCTGGTTGGTTATGGCTTGATCCAGTTATTGGTTCCTGTTCCGGGAGCCGGCGCCGGAGTGCTTACCCCGGAGGGTTGTATCAACGGGTATATCGACCGTATGCTTTTACCTGGCAGGCTTCACGGAGGGGTATATGATCCGGAGGGAATCCTGTGCATTGTATCTGCGACGGCCATTACCCTGATGGGAACTGTTGCAGGACACATCATACGTGATGTCAGAAATAATAACAACCAGAAAGTTGTCAGGCTTTTAGTCATCGGAGCATCGTCAATTGTTCTGGCCCTTATTCTAAGCTCGTTTTATCCGGTCATAAAGAAATGTTGGACATCAACCTTTAACCTGCTGGCCGGAGGTATCGGATTTATATTAATGGCTGTTTTTTACTGGATCATTGATGTTAAAGGGTGGAAAAAGTGGTCGTTCTTCTTCCGGGTTATCGGATTGAATTCCATCTTTGTTTATCTCTTGTGGGGTTTCATCGACGTGGGAAAAGTCTGTTCCCAGTTTTTCGGGTGGACTGTTTTGTTAGGCAGCATTGAACCCGTCGTCCACACGTCATTGCGGATCGGGCTGGTTTGGTTGTTATACTATTACATGTACAAAAAGAAGATCTTTTTAAGAGTTTGAGAAGAAGAAGGAATAGAATTATGAATAAAAAAAGAACATTGATTTCGGGAATCGGACTGGTTTTAGCCTGTGTGTTACTCGTTGCATGTCATCCGGAGAAGAAATATCCCAAAGGTATCGAACACGTGGTGGTAATTGGGTTAGACGGCATGAGTGTCCAGGGGTTTCTGGAAGCGAAAGTACCATGCATGGACAGTCTGCTGCAGAATGGAGCTTATAATTTTAAAGTTCGCGGAGTGCTGCCAACATCCAGTATGCCGAACTGGAACGCCATGATCTGTGGTGCAGGCCCCGAAGCTACCGGGGTTATCAATAACGGTTGGAAAAGGAGTACGGATGGTTTTGCACCTGTTGCAATGTCTGAGAATCATATATTTCCCAATATTTTCAGGGTAATCCGCGAACAAAAACCCAATGCGGAAATCGGCTCTTTATCGCAATGGAGGGACTTTGGGAATTTTCTGGAAACAGAACTTATAAACCGGTTTGATGCTTACCCGACAGCTCTTGAAATCGCTCAAAAAACAGCGGATTATATCCTGAATAAAAAACCCGATTTTGTTTTTATTCAAATGGACGATGTAGACGGGGCTTTACATGAATATGGCCATATGTCGCCGGAATACATCAAAAGTATAGAGCAAATGGACGATTATGTCAGGATGATCGTCAACGCCATTAAAAAAGCCGGAATAAACGATCACACCCTTGTTATGGTTGTTTCAGATCATGGAGGGATATTCTATGCCCACGGCGGCAATTCCTATGAGGAACTTACTACCCCTATTATTTATTCAGGGAAAGGTATCAAAAAGGGCCATCCCATCAAACAACAAATATATAAGTATGATGTGGCAGCTGATGTGGCATTTGCCTTAGGACTGAAAATACCGCAGCAATGGCTGGGACGGCCTGTCAGGGCTGCTTTCAAAGGCTTTGACGAGCCCGGGAATATTTTTGCCCACAACCAAAGTGGCATACTGGATGTATATTACGGAGTACAGGGAATGACCGACAAACTTCTTCCCGGGAACATGCTTTTCAGAACAAAACCTTGATTGTCAGCAATTAATTAAACATGTTATTTGCATGAATTTTAAAATTTTAGCTATAATTATTTTACTGGTCTCCGGAATTTCCGCTATGGGGGCAACCGGAATAATTTCTGAAAGTTCCGGTTATACCGGGGATACATCAGGATTTACAGATGCCCGGTCATTTGGATTCTCTCCTGACTCAAGCGGTATTGAAAATGCAAAAGCATTGCAAAAAGCAATGGATAACAGAGGAACGATTGTCGTTTCCCAACCTGGGATTTATAAAATTGCAACTACCCTTTATATCGGGAGCAACACCAGCTTACTGTTTGGTAACGGTGTTTCACTCAAAAAAGTCGATGAAAGGGGAGCCTTTGCACAGCTTATCATCAACAAAGGGGCCATTACAAGATCGTATGATGAACATATCACGGTTGAAGGATTACATGTCGTGGTGAATGGCGTTGATAATTGTTCGGACCTTGTTTTAGGGTTGCGGGGGGTCCTGGGATTCTCGTATGTAAAGGATTTAAGGGTCAAATGCTTACGTTGTTACGACCTGACTGGTTGCCAGTATTGCCTCCAGGTTAACCGGTTCGAAGATGTGATTATTGAAGATGTGATTATAAAAGGGCAAAAAGACGGAATCCATTTTGGCCCCGGTAAACGATTCACAATCAGGGATGCTGTGTTTCAGACGTATGATGATGCAATTGCACTCAATGCCCAGGATTATTCAACGTCGAATCCTGAAATGGGCTGGATTGAAGATGGCCTGATTGAAAACTGTTATGATCTGAACCAGGAAAAAGTTTTAGGTTTTTTCTGCCGTATGCTGGCCGGAGGTTGGATTGACTGGAAAAAGGGAATGAAAGTGCAGCAATCGGATGCGGTGATCTCGAACGGAAGAATGTACCGTGTGAAAATGCCGCCCGACAGGAAACTTTATGAATCGGTAACGAGACCTGATTTCGAAAAGGGTTCTAAAGTGCTGGATGGAATAACCTGGGTGATGACACAGGAGCTGATTTCATATACAGCCGGAGTAAAGAATATTACTTTCCGGGATATTCAACTTGAGAAGCCACGGGTTCCCTTCTGTTTACAGCTTGACATGAGCGAATACGACCGCTCATATTATCCCGGGGCTATTGTGCCTGTTCAGGAAAACATTCTTCTGGATAACGTCAGGGTTATGTACGATAAAGACATCCCGCTGGTTCAGGTTTCGTCGCCGGTGAATCAGATTACAATCACCAATTCCAGGCTCCGGAATAAAGGGTTTAAATTTACCGGGAGTGAGGCATTTGTTGACTATTTGAGAGATATTACCCTTCCTGATTATTATAAAACCGATATTCATATCCACGGATGTATTTTCGAGCAGGATAATGGGATGATTTTGATTGAAAATTCGGCAGTGGGCAAAAAAATTGAGCTGAAGACCTCCTCAAATATGGAAACAGGAGAGAACTTTTCTGCAAAAATCATCAAAGGTGATGGAAATATTCGAGTTCAATCGGATTTAACAGGACTAAAAAATTAAATTGAAATAATCTATAAAAAAAATCATTTATGAACCGAATACAGGGAATAACCCTTCTTATCATTTCCAGCTTTCTTATTGTTTTCAGTAACAAGGTAGAATCAGCTAACGGCGTTAAGCCGGATTCCATCTGCACCCACCGGATCGTGTGGGGGGATCATGGTCAGCTTTTATCCTGGTATCAGCCAGAAATAAAGGGTGCTGGTTATAATCATGTAATCAAACTGGCCTCCGAATTTTTAAAAAATGACCTGCCTTTAGATCCTACAACGGGACTAAAACTGTATTATGTGGCCTGCCAGATCAATGGCCCGGAGACCGGAAAAGATTCATATCAACAGGGAGGAGGCGCCGCGAACAATCCGGCCTGTGTATTTGCCGGATTTACCGAAAGCCTGGCCGTGAAATACCGGATTTATTCGGGCGATGAATCCTACCTGCAGCTCGTCAAAGAATGTCTTGACCACATGTTAAAGCAAGGTTCTTCACCGGCAGACTGGAAATGGGGCAGTTGCCCCTATGCCAGTTCGAATATTGGAGAACCGGAATATTCGGGATGCCCCAATTTCGGAACCGGAGGCGGTGATGGCAAATATTTTCTGGAGCCCGATAAGGTGGGCGAAATGGGCGTGGCGTACATGCAGTTCTACGAGATCACCGAGGAGCCTGTCTATCTGAAAGCCGCGCTTGCCTGTGCGGATGCCCTGGCGGCTAATGTCCGGGAAGGCAATTACAGTAAGTCGCCCTGGCCTTTCAGGGTTCATGCCCGAACAGGAGCGGTCACGGAAGAATACTGTTCCAACGTGTTGCCTCCGGTTAAATTGTTTGATGAACTGGCCCGGATTAAAGACCAGGCAAAATTAAGCGAGGAAGTGCTTGCAACCTACAAAAAAGCCAGGGACATGGCCTGGAAATGGCTGTTTTCGTGGGAAGGTCCGATTAAAACCTTTGTCTGGAAAGGCTATTTTGAAGATGTGGAATACGACCACGCAAATAAAAACAGGGTGCAGATTACTCCCATGGAAGTGGCGCGTTACCTGATTCAGCACCCGGAATACGATCCTTATTATGAACAGAATGTTCCGGCACTGATTCATTGGTGTAATGCTGTTTTCGGTACGCAAAATGCGCTGGGATATAACGCGCAATGTGAACAGCTGTTTTGTATGACACCCATGGGGGGTCATACTTCCCGGTACGCCTCGGTGTGTGCCATGTGGTATGCCCTTGGAAAATCGGAATGGTACAAAAACGAAGCGTTCGAGAATTTTAACTGGGCCACCTACTGCACCAGCAAGGCAGGATTCGTGTCGGTGGGACCGGATTGGATGCGTGCCTGGTTTTCGGATGGCTACGGCGATTACATCAAACATTTTATGGATGGACTGGCCGCTATACCTGAATGGGCTCCCGCGGGTGAAGATCATTTGCTGGGTTCCACCAGTATCGTTCAGAAAATTAACTACCAGGAAAAGGAGATCGCATATCGCACTTACCTACCCGGATCAACCGAAGTATTACGGCTTGCAGCCCTTCCGAAACAAGTGACTGTCGATGGAAAAGCCCTGAAGCGGGTCGATCAGCTCAATGCCGACGAAGGCTGGCAGTGGGAGAAACTTACGGATGGGGGAATTTTGCGTGTCAAACACCTGTCCGGGAGAAATGTGAATATAACCGGCCGTTAACCGGGATCAGATATCCTGTTTTATGACCCATGTAACAAATTGCAGAATTAACCATTAAAAATAAAAATGAAATATCTATCAGCAGGAATAGCGATGTTTTGTATCCTGATGACATCGTGCATGCAAAAAAATGCTTCACCCGGCAAATTGAAAAATTTAACCCGGTATGTAGATCCTTTTATTGGGACCACCGGATTTGGTAATGGATTCCTGGCTGCAAATGTGCCTTTTGGTTTTGTTCAGGTAGGACCGACGGAACATTCCCGACCTCCGCGCGGCGGGGAGTGGTGTTCCGGCTACAATTACGCGGATTCGATCCTGATCGGCTTCGGTCATCTGCATCTGAGCGGGACAGGCGTCGGAGATTTAGGGGACATCTCGCTGCTGCCGGTATTGGACGGGAAGCAACGGGAGGTGCTTTTCTC
>CAZOYZ010000175.1:0-2754 GCA_964584045.1 uncultured Prolixibacteraceae bacterium
CGATAACCCGCATGCCCGCGAGTAAATGCCGGTGACGATCTGAATATAGCTGTGTACCAGTTCCAGGGGATCAGTCGTGATCGATCCGTTGCATACCTGATAGAACTGAACCGGCATAAACTGGCTCAGGAGAGAGGCGGGGATCCTGTTGTTTCGCAGGTTCTCAAGTAATTTTTTTCTGGCGGCCTCAAGCTCCTCCAATGGCCAGTAGTACCTCAGCCTGTCGGAGAAACTGTATTTTCGTTTAAAAGATTGTTGCTTTTCATCGCCGGGGTAATACTTTTGCCAGTATTTTGGCTCGCTGATCATGGCCCGCTCAAGCGTTTCACGTAATCCGGAGCGTTCCGGATTAGCCTGCCCCAGGATTTCGGTTTCCATCGCTTCCAGCGCGAAAAGCGCTTCGCGGTAGGCAAACGTCAGCCAGGGCCCGACCTTCAGGATACAAAAATGATCTTCGACGAGTTTTTTCAGGTTCGCTTCGGTCTGGTAGTCTGTCGAGTGCGCTTCAAAAACCAGATGATCGAACTCCATGATCTTCCTGCTGAGTCCGTTCGCCTTTTCCTGGCGATATTGAAAGACCTGGTCATCGCCGAATTCCACGCCGGGCTGTACCACACAGGCTACCACGCGCTCCCAGGCCTCCTGAAGACCTGCCTTCAGAAAGAATTTTTTGATAGTTTCGATGGTGCGGGCTGCGTCTTCCGGGGTGGTCGGTACCACTTCGTCCTCTTCTTCGCGGGCGCCTCCCGGAACAGGCACTTCGGTTCCGATCACATAGAGCGGTTTTGGGGAACCCTGGCGGTACGTGTTCCATGTGTCTTCAGCAACCTGACAAAGGGCGGTGGTTCTTTCCGCGACCACCTCGTCAGGAAGAGGTTTTTTCCGGTCTCCCTGGTCGTCGGCGCAAAACATGCTCGTGTCAAGGTGGATTTTCAGATACCCTTCTTTGACGTATTCCCGGATCAGCACGCGGGCGTGGTTCATCGCATCTTCTGCACGAAGCAATTGCCAGGCGTTCGGTCCAAGATGGTCCCCGCCCAGCAGAATCCGGTTTTCCGGGAATCCTGCTTCACCGGCGAGATGCCGGATATACCGGACAAAGTCGGAAGGCCTCATGCCGGTGTACCCCCCGAACTGATCTACCTGGTTGGATGTGGATTCGATCAGCAGGATGCTTTCATCGGCTTTGGCCTGCTTGAAGCCGGCGGCAAGCACATCGGCGTTCGCGCTGCAAACTGAATAGATGCCGACGGGATGACCGTCCCGGTTATCGGACAGGATTTTAAGGAAAGTGGTATTCGCGGGTTTCATGGTTGTCGCCGTTTTATGACCATTTACCGAGTCGGTTTTTTTGAGTGGTAGATTTTGACGCCCTGAACAACCCGGGTGATTGCGCCGCGCCTGGAAGGAGAATCCGGAGAGAGGCCCAGGTTTAGCGACTTGCAGAATCCGATGATCTGGGCGGGCAACACGTAAAAGACGGCTAAGAATTCTTCAGGAATATCATCCAGCTTTTCAGGAAAGCGAACAGCAAAATCGAAGTGAAGTCCTTTTTCATCGTGCCCGTCACCGATTGCCAGCGTTTTTTCACCGGCTCCTGTCTGGTAAACAGACGCTGCCAGGTCCAGTTCATAAGGCCGGGCATACGTATTATTGGAGAATAAATAGACTACGACGGTCGTTCCGTCAATCACAGCTTTCGGACCATGCCTGAACCCCAGGAAAGAATCGAATTTGCAGATCACTTTTCCGTCCGACAGTTCCTGGACCTTCAGGTGCGACTCATGCGCTACCCCCATCAGCGGCCCTGAACCCAAAAAGACCATCCTCTCAAAATCCAGGTTCGCCACCTTCTTTAAACATGGAAGATGCGTTGTCAGTAACGCGTGCCCAAGATTCCTGATCTTGTTGATCAAAGGCGGCAGCTTTTCGATATTCCTCATGTTCATGATCAGGAGTCCCGTCAGCAGCATCGAAGAGAAAGAACTGGTCATGGCCAGCGACTGATCGTTTGTTTCCTCGGGCAGCAGGAGCACGAGGGAGTTCTCATCGCCGTCCATGTTGGCTAATTTCCCGTGCTTGTTGCAGGTGATGTTCAAGAGGTACAGCTTGTCGCAATGGTCTTTTGCCAGATCCACGGTTGCCACACTCTCCGGACTGTCACCCGAACGGGCAAAGGAAATGAGCAGGGTTGGACGCGAACTGAAGAAATAGTTTTCCGGGTGAGTGAGGATTTCGGTGGTCCCGACTGGCCGGCATGGAACATTCCACTTATTTTGGAAAGGTCCTGAAAGAATTTCTCCGATAAAAGCGGATGTTCCCGCTCCTGTCAGAATGATATTCAGATCCTTGTTTTCAAATACTTTTTCAATGAATTTCAAAACCTGTTCCTTTTCATTGCGAAATTTGAGATAAGTTTTTTCCCACAGATCCGGCTGACAGGAAATCTCTTTCGCGGTATGAAAAGCCCCGTTTGCTTTCAGATATTCAACGTCAAAATCCAGGTATTTTAAGCTGTTCATGTTCTGAATAATATTAAAAAAATTTATAATACCCTGCATACCTTCTGTTTATAAAACCAGCGAATGGATATCGCCGATCATTATGCACTGCTCTGAAAGGAATGACGATCACAACTCGTTACCGGTTTTTTTAAAGGTCACAGTTTTTGTATTTTTTATACATTGTAAAATTACAATATTTCGTTTACTTTCAAAATAAAAGATATAATATTTTATAACCTTTTTTATTTTT
>CAZOYZ010000175.1:2854-9469 GCA_964584045.1 uncultured Prolixibacteraceae bacterium
GGAAGATCAGACCACGATGACTTCGACGCCGCTTTTTTCCAGACGGTTTTTATCTTCCTCCAGGATCCCCGCGTCGGTTATGACCGTATCTACAAGCGACAGGGGACCAATAAACGCAAAGCGTCTTCTGGAAAATTTTCTTGAATCGGCAACGACAATGACTTTTTTAGATATCCTGATCATGATCTGATTGAGGTGTGCTTCTTCCGAGTCGGGCGTGGACAGTCCGTGTGTGGTATCGAATCCGTCTGCTCCGAGGAATAATTTGTCGCAGTAAAATTTTTCGAAATTTTCGTCCGCGAGAACTCCGACCAGCGATAAGGATTTTTTTCGCAGCGATCCGCCTGGCATAAAGATGTGAAAACCTTCATATTCTGCCAGAATACTGGCGATATTCAGGGCATTGGTGATGATGGTGAGATTCGTGAATTTTTCAAGGTTTTTGGCGATTTCGGTGGTGGTGCTCCCGGAGTCCAAAACAATGGTGTCGCCATCGTTAATCAGTTCTACTGCTGCCTGGGCAATCAACTGCTTTTCCCTCAAAAACTCTTTTTGGCTTCCGGACCCTGACGAGTCAATTTCCATCCGGTTGAACTTTATCTTGATGGCGCCGCCCCGGGCACGGATCAGCATATTTTGTCTTTCCAGATGGGCAAGATCATTCCGGATCGTCACCTCGCTGATTTCGAACATCTTGCTCAAGTCCGTGACCGAAACCTGTCCTTTCAGTTCAAGTTCTTCCAGGATCCTGGCTCTTCTGGAAACTGTGGATTTAGAATAAGACCTTTCCATTTATTAATTTTTGTCCGTGTTTTTTAATTGAATAATCGCTTTCGATGTGACAAAAATAAGGAAATAATGCCAATAACAGCAATTTTACGAAAATTGAGCAAGATCTCCGCGTTCAAAGGCAGGTTTTTCAACACCTGCCTTAAGTGATTTTTCTCAGCACAGGATCCCATTCCACCCGTCGTTTTTCGAGGTATGACCGGTGGGCCATCAACACGGTGATGCCTTCTTCATAGGCTTTTTCAATATCATCGCTCGGCGTTCCCCCGTTCCGGATGCAATCGATCCATTCCCTGATGTGCAGATGCGTGACGTCGACCGGCCGGCCGTTGATAAACGTATCGGTGAGTCCGCGTGAGGCATAGTATTTTTCGGTGGCTGAGGTCACGGCATCGATCTCTCCTGATCCCGGTGTAACCGTCAGCATCGGTCCTGAAGTACCGATAATCCCCGCCTCAATTTGCTTTTTGAACTGGGGTGAGTCCCAGTCGGCTGTCACCTCCAGTGATTCACCTAAATTCATGGATGCGTCATTCCCCATGATGACACGTCCTCTCGGACGACTGCTGGCCAGTGTGGCGCTGTAGATCAGCGTGAGTTCCCGGTCCGGATACTCGAATACGCAATGCAGCACATCGGGAATGTCACGGTTGTCTTTCCAATGGTAAATCCCGCCCGACGAGACAGCCGATCCCGGTATCCCGATTCGGAGGAGTTGGTTGATGGCATCGTATTCGTGTGTGAATAATTGTCCGAGCATACCGGTATCATAGTCGAAGAACTGGGTCCAGTTATAAAACCGGTCAATGCTGAAAGGTACTTTTGGACTGCTTCCCAGCCACTGGTCCCAGTCGATGGTGTGCAGGTCGCCGGGTTTGGGGTTCCCGTTTTCATCCAGATGCCTGATCCAGGCTCCCGAGGCTGAGTTCCTGTTCGACGTGGTCTCGATCAGCGAGATTTTGCCCAGGATGTTTTTGCGGATGATCTCTTTTGCCTGTTGAAAGATGACGTTCTGCGTGATCTGGTGGCCTAACTGGAAGACCCGGTCGCTGTTTTTAACCGCCTGGTATACTTCGTTTAATTCATCTTCGTTCAGGGCGATGCTTTTTTCGCAGTAAACGTGCTTCCCGGCCCGAATGGCATCGGTGGTGATCCGGGCATGATGGTGATCGGGTGTGGCGATAATGACCGCGTCAATCGACGGATCATCCAGCATTTCGCGGTAGGTCCGGTAGCGCCTGACCGGATAGTCGGTTCCCGCTTTTCCGCTCACCCGGAATCCATGCTGTGCGATATCCATCCCGATTTGCGCATGGTGGTCAAACACATCGCAGATCCCGGCAATTTCAACCTGCAGATCTTCCTGCGTCATCCAGCTTTCCAGGTTGCCTTTCGCGTGACGCGATTCTTTTTCCCCGAGGCTGATGAAGCCCAGTCCTCTGGCTAACTGAACGGCCCTGGAGCCAAAGCCGATAAACCCCGTACGAAGGCGGTCCCCTCCTTTTCCCTGGAGAGCGGTCCACGTTTTTGGCGCCTGGATATTTTCCAGTCCCAGTTCCCGGATCACCTGGTTTTGTTTTTCGCGGGTATACGACCGGTTTTTGGATACTTCGTAAGCGAATACCCCCAGGAACGGAACCCCGGCCAGTGCTTTGAGGAGCGTTCTGCGATCGAGCTTCATCTTCCCCGGCCGGTTAATTTCTGTGTCTGATGTCATGGTGTTATTCTTCATGTTTGATTTTCTCCTTTTCACTTTCAGTCTGTTTTTTTCTGCGGAGCAATAAATCCAACCCAATCAGATGACCGGTCGGGAACAGGAACAGAACGAACAGGCTGAGTGCTTCGATCAGCGTTTTGTTGATGACCAGATAATTGCCGTCCGAGGGTAGCGAGTATTCCAGTCCGGTTAACGGCGGACTGCTCAGATAATACATCAAAAGCAGGATCACCCCGAACATGGAGGCAGCGCGGCTGAACAGGCCCAATATAAGCCCTAAGCCGATCGCCATGAGCCCCCAGGTATTTGCCAGGTCAACAACAGCCAGGATGCTGCTGTCGGAGATCACCCAATTGGCGAATCCCGACATGATCCACTGTGATTCCCGCAGAAACCCAAGCGAGGACCACTGCGGGTTCATGAATTTCGACAAACCTTCAAACAAAAAGTGCCACCCGATAAACAGGCGTAACAGCACCAGCGACCAAAGCTGGAGCGTGGAATAATCGCGACAATATTTCATGAGTTCTGTTAATTTTACATGATGGATATGCAAACGATCGGGTATTCGACCGAATTTTTAAAAAAACAACGAGTTCTCCGGGCAGTCAAGGTTGTTTGTGGATCACGGTTTGAATGATAAATTCGGCAAAGCGCGGCCCGATTGCCTTGCAGGCTGTTTCGTTCGGATGGGAATCACTGTTATCGTGAGACAGTTCATAGTCATACTTTAAACAATAGGGCACACGGGGTGGAGCGGCGTTCCTGTCAGTTTCGGCAGTATATGAAAAGTAATCGAAGACGTGAATGTGATGACGTTGTTTTCCGTCCTCCGTCAGCCATTCGTTTTTCACCCAGCCGGCAAACTCTTTCGCGCGGGCCGCCTCGTCCGGAGTATTGTATTCGAGCCGGTGAAGCGGGGCAAGGGTCCATACAATAAACCTGTTCCCGGGGAAGGCGTCGAATTTATCACGTAATGCCCTGTACTGGAGCTTGTAATTTTCAAGGCTTTTTCTTTTTGAAGCCACGTCCGGATGTCCGGTGTCTTCCAAGATGCTGCTGCCCGGAAAACAGTGTTTTAAGATGATGACGTCGTACTTTTTGCATAAATCTTCCAGACATTCCACGTTCGGATACTCCGGTTTTCCCTTGTAGTGGTCGCAATCACCGTTTACCCAAATGTTCCAGTAGTCGTAGGGATAATTCTCCCAGGGATAAGGTTTGTCAGGGAAATCGCGTTCAGTAATGGAAATATGACTGTTGTTCCTTTGGTTATATGCTTCAATGGAATCAGCAACTTTTCCTTTGTGATAGACCATTCCACCTGTGGAGTGATGCAGAAAAATGATTTTATCGTTTTGCGCGTTCGACGTGAGGATAAATAGCGATAAAAAGAGCAGGTTAACTAATTTTGCACACATAGCAGTTGTTGAACTAAATTAATGATTAAAAATTGAATATTGAGATCATCAAAAAGTACATACCTGATTGAGAATAATCTCCATGATTGCCGAAGCGAAATTAATCACCCGGAAGATAAAGCCACACCTGGTCGTGCATGGTATACAGCCGGTACTTCTCTCCGTCAAAAACCAGGATGGGACTGGAGTGATCTCCCTCGACAAGGGGGTTCCCGGGGTATTTTTTCCAGTGGATCAGGTCGTCCGACACGGCCACGTTCGACGACCATAAGGCATGTTCATCCGGATCCGCCCAGTTGGGGTTTGTGGAACCATGATAATACAAGTAATAACGGTCGTTGTATCGGACGACCTGGTTGGCTGCAACAGCGCCTGCATCGTATTCCTCCGGCCCCATCTGAAGGACCGGCTCGTCTTGTATGTTGGTCCAGCTGATCCGGTCTTCTGACGTGGCAAGCCAGATCCCAAGGTCATTGCGTTCATAAAAGAGGTACCATTTCCCGTTTTCTGTCCAGACCACCGGCGAGCCGTATGGTCCCGGGATTTTTTCGCCGCTGGTCTGACGGATGATCAGGTCTCCTTCTTCCTTCCAGTGAATACCGTCGGGTGAGGTCATGAAATGAGCAACGTCATCCCGGCCTTCTGCGAACAGGAAGTAGTTGCCCTCATGCCGGATCACAAAAACATCCTCCGTCCATTTTTCATCAAAAACGGGCGATTCGGAATACCGTTCCCAATTGATCCCGTCAACCGATGTGGCGTAACCTAACTGTTTGACGGCGGTATCTCCTTCCTGATAGCCGGAATACCACATTTTATAAAGCCCTTCCTCCCGGAGGATATAACCACGCTCGCGGATATGCCGGTCCCAGGTCGTGGTGTCTGTGCCGCCAAAGACGGGATTGTTTTCGCAGGGTTTGAAGTTGACCATTTCGGACGGAAATTCATTTGCCGACGCGTTCTGCTTCTTTTTTTCATGCCGGCAGGCCGGGCCTGTCAGGACCAGCAAAAGGCATCCAAACGGAATTATTGTTTTTAGGGACATCACGTGGCGTGTTTTTTCTCGCGTTTTTATTGCAGTTTTCGGATCAGGTTGACCGACCATTCGTATGCCGGCGGAGTTTCTCCCAGAAATACGGTTTTGGAGGGCAGGATCAAAGCGGGAATCCGGTTCACATCGGTGATGCGAAGGCAGTTGAGCATCTCTGCAGCTTCTCCTTTGCCGTCTGTCCGGCTTGCGGCATCCTGGGTGGCGGTCGGATTTTTGAGGATCACCTGGTGACAATTTCCGTCCAGCAGGGCTGCATATAAAGCCACCACGGTCATTTCATTCTTTGCTGCCAGGATGATCTTTGAAGGGTCAACCTGGGGCAGGGTGCGGCAGTATGCCACGCACCGCAGCAGGTCGTACACCTGCATGGAGGCCACCGTTCTTCCGGTCCATGCTGTGGCGCGGCGTATGTGCCACTGCAGGGCCGGGTCCCAGCCTGTTTCGCCGGTGCCTCTCGGTCCGAAGTAAGCAATATTTTGGTTTTGATCCAGTTCCGACGAAAAATTTTCAGGTCCCCAGCGTTCCTCATCATAATTTGTCAGAATGATGATCAGGGGCTTTTTTTCGGTGGTGTCATTCCTCCAGCGGAAATCGACCTTCAGCCGCCAGCCTTCTTCCGGCACAAAGCGATGAATCGTCCAGCCGAACTTTCCGCCGTCAAGCGAGCGGAAAACCCGTTCTCCGTCGAACGGGCAGGGCGTTTTTGGGAAGGCGCCGAATGTTTTTTCTTTCAGAAAGCGGACCACCGTGTCGCGGTAAGCCTGTAAGCTCTGCATGTCGCCGATCTCCCGAACCGGGGCCAGTCTGATAAAGGAATCCTGGATCGTCGTCGTACGGTCATCGCCGGGAACGCCGTCGGCGTATACCTTCAATTCTTCCTCCGAAAGCAGGTTTTCCTTGTCGATATCGCCTGTTTCTTCCGGAGAAACTTCTTTTCCGCACAGATGCCGGAAGAAGAACGAATGGATCTGTTCCCGTGATGTCTGATGATAGGAATGACCCCCGGGAGTTTCGACCAGCGATAGCTGACCGGCTGCGCCGTGCATGTCGTAGACGTTTTTAAGATCTGAATAGAGTTCCCGCACCGACTCGATGGTGTTCAGCCCGTCCCGGTCGGCCTGGGCAATCAGCAGGGGCCTGGGGGCGATCAGTGCACCGATATCCTGGAAATCAATTAGATATGTATTGGTGGGCATCATGCAATCGCAATGTCCGTCGATGGTGCGCTGCCCGATCTGCGCTTTGAGCGTGCTGGCGCCGCATACCGGCGCTGCCGCTTTCACACGGGGATCGGCGGCCGCGATGTACCAGCTCTGGGAGCCTCCGCCCGAAATGCCGGTCACGCCGAGCCGTTCCGGATCAACTTCCGGACGCGCCGCCAGAAGATCAAGTCCGCGGATGGCATTCCAGAGTTCAACTCCGGCCGGGTTGTACCCCCGGCTGTACCAGTTAAACCAACCCCTGGCATAGCACCCCCAATGATCGCCGCGGACTTCCCCCCACTGGATGGTTTCGATGATCAGGCAAACAAAGCCCAGCCTGGCAAACTTCGCGGGGTAGGGCTGATAATGCACTTTCTGGCTGAGCGAATGACCGCATACGTACAGGATGGCCGCGGCAGGCTTTTCAAGATGGTC
>CAZOYZ010000176.1:0-9456 GCA_964584045.1 uncultured Prolixibacteraceae bacterium
CTCCAGGAATTAAGCTCTCCCCTGATGAAAAAATTTAATCCTTTGGGGACAGCCTCGTCCATGCCGGAGCATAACGTGTACTCCACCCGGCCAGGTGAACATACGGGGCCGGCAATTTTTTCGCGACATCCGATCATCAACAAGGGGGAGATGATATTCGAGAATAAGGAAAATATGATCGTCTTTGCCGATATAAAAGTAAAAAGGGATACTGTTCGCGTGTATAGTTGTCATCTGCGAAGTTTTCAGTTCTCAAGTGACGACATCAACTCGCTGGATGCATTATCGACCGAAGATCAGATGCACGATCTGAGCAGGTTACGAGTAGTCGGTTACAAGATGAAGAATGCTTTTATTAAACGGCCGCGTCATGCAGAAGAACTAAAGGAAAGCATTAGCAAATCTCCTTATCCGGTCATTGTATGCGGCGATTTTAATGACCCGCCCGTATCTTATACATACAGGACTGTCAGAGGCAATCTGAAAGATGCCTTCGTGGAATCGGGAACAGGGATCGGAAATTCCTATCTGGGAAAGCTGCCTTCGTTCCGTATCGATTATATCCTTTATAGTCCCGGATTCACCGGGTATAATTTTACAGTTGATAAAGTGGATTATTCCGATCACTATCCGCTAAGCTGTAAACTGACAGGATTTGCTGAATGACTAAAATCGAAAAAGGCATAACCTGTGGTTATGCCTTTTGTATTTGTTGATGATTCAAAGCTTACAGGATGGAATTCACCTTTGCCGACAAGGTAGCTTTTGGTGCTGCACCCACATGTTTGTCAACAACCTGACCTCCTTTAAAGAAAAGAATGGTGGGGATGTTCCTGATTCCAAATTTCATTGCCGTCTCAGGATTACTGTCCACATCGAGTTTTGTGACTACTAATTTTCCTTCGTAATCGCGTGAAAGTTCTTCAACAATTGGCCCGACAATGCGGCAAGGACCGCACCATTCTGCCCAGAAATCGACCAGCACCGGCTTCTTCGACTGAAGAACAAGTTCTTCAAAATTGGTATCATTTACTTCTATTGCCATAGTATATCTTCTTTTAATTGAATCACAACGATCCTGCAAATCTAGTTAATTTTAAATGACAGGCTCTCGCGTTCACTGAAAAAACGTTCGACTTCCTTATTCATTTCAATTTTTGTATTCCTTGAAAACAGATTAACAACCGTTTTTGTTTCGGGATCCCATAGATTGAATTTTAACATGGCACTGCCTTTATTCTTTTTGCTGACGGTTTCGATCTCCCTGATCAGATCAGGTGTCACGCTATGAACAGCCAAATCAACGGTCACGCTCTTAATGTGATTCTTTCTCACTTCATCCAGCATTTCGATATGCCGAACCTTGAATTCAAGCTGCCCCGGACGAAAACTCTCCTGGACCTGTCCTTTGACCAGGACGAACAGATTAAGTTTGCAATATTTGGAAAATTCAACATAGTCTTTACCAAAAAAATAAATGGTATACGAATCATTATAGTCGGTCAGTACCATATTGCAATAGGGCTTCCCTGTTTTCCCGACCGCTTCCCGCGCTTCGGTGATCATGCCTGCGAAAGTGATCTCTTTACCCTTTAAGGCATCCAGATTATTATTCAGGTCTCTTAAGGTGTATTCCCTGCTGGTAAAATTGTCTATTTCCAGCCTGTATTCGTCGAGGGGATGCGATGACAGATAAATACCGATCAGCGCTTTTTCCTTTTCGAGCAGGACTACTTTAGGCCATTCGGCGACATTGGGCAGATCGGGGGTTTTAATGACCTGTGCGCCGATCACGTCCCCGAACAGCGACTGCTGGTTCGTATTCTGATGAGCCTGGATCTGATGACCGTACTTAATGAGCTTTTCAATAAAATTCAGGTCATTCTGATCGTTTCCTGAAAAAAACTGGCTTCGCCTGATATTTCCGAAACTATCGAATGCGCCTGCCATCGCCAGCGCCTCTATGTTTTTCTTGTTCACCGACTGCAGATTTACCCTCGATACGAAATCGAACACGCCGGTGAACAGGCCGTTCTCGCGGGCTTTTATGATATCGACCACCGCCCCGGCCCCCACTCCTTTTACGGCCGCCATCCCAAAACGGACATCACCTTTCCGGTTGACGGTAAATTTCAGAAAACTTTCATTCACATCCGGACCGAGAACGTTGATCTTCATCCGTTTCGATTCTTCCATCAACTTGGTAATCTCCGAAATATTGTTCAGGTTCCTGCTCATATTGGCCGCCATGAATTCGGCAGGGAAATGGGCTTTCAGGTATCCGGTCTGATAGGCAATGTAAGCATAACAGACTGAATGAGACTTGTTAAAGGCATAGCTGGCAAAGGCCTCCCAGTCTTTCCATATCTTATCGATCAGCGTATCAGGATCTTTTTTAACCTCTTTGCATCCCTCGATGAACAGCGGATTCGCTTTGCATCCTTCCGAAAACTTCAGCTTCAGTTTATCCATCATGGCCTTGATTTTCTTACCCATGGCCTTCCGCAGCGTATCTGAATCACCCCTTGTAAAATTGGCCAGATGCCGGGACAAGAGCATCACCTGTTCCTGGAATACGGTAATGCCATAGGTGTCACTGAGGTATTTTTCCATCATGGGATGATCGTATTCCACTTTTCTTCGTCCCTGTTTCCGGTCGATATAATCGGGGATGTATTCCATGGGGCCCGGCCGGTAAAGGGCATTCATCGCAACCAGGTCCCCGAAACGGTTGGGTTTCAGGTTACGAAGGTGTTTTTTCATTCCGGGCGACTCAAACTGGAAAACGGCAGTAGTATCTCCGCGGCTGAACAGTTCAAAGGTACGATCGTCGTCCATAGGAATTTTATCAATGTCGATCGTGATCCCCTTTGATCGTTTGATATTATCCAGAGTTTCCCTGATAATCGAAAGTGTTTTTAATCCCAGGAAGTCCATTTTGAGCAGGCCGATCGCTTCAACAAAACGCCCGTCATACTGAGTGGTGTACAGCTCTTCATCCTTGGTGGGCATGATCGGGATGTGATCGTTAAGCGGATCCCGGCTGATCAGGACGCCGCATGCGTGGACGCCCGACTGGCGGACAGAACCCTCGAGCGTTTCGGCGAACTTCAATGTCTGAACGATCAGGGGATTATCCGATTTCCTTTCTTTGGTCAATTCGGGGCTTTCCTGGTAGGCTTTCGAGATCGTCATTTTGGGAGCTTCCGGCACCAGCTTGGCCAACCGGTCCGCCTCCGGCAAAGGAAGTTTCAGGACGCGGGCTACATCCCGTATAGCCAGCTTTGCGGCCATCGTTCCAAAGGTACAGATATGCGCCACTTTATCCTGTCCGTACTTTTTGGTCACCCAGTCGAGCACCATCTGGCGTCCGTCGTCATCAAAGTCAATATCCACATCGGGCATGGAGATACGGTCAGGATTGAGGAAACGTTCAAACAACAGATCAAACTGGATGGGATCGATGTTGGTGATCCCCACGCAGTATGATACTACCGATCCGGCTGCCGATCCGCGTCCCGGACCCACCAGCACACCCATCTCCCTGGCGGCGTTGATAAAATCCTGCACAATAAGGAAGTATCCCGGAAATCCCATGGTCTTGATTACATCAAGCTCAAATTCAAGCCGCTCATGCACATCTTCGGGAAGAGGGTTCCCATAACGCCCGTATGCACCCTTAAAGGCCAGGTGTTTTAAATATTCGGATTCGAACTTGATCCTGATCACTTTATTATATCCGCCCAGCCGTCCGAACGAATTCTCTCCAAACTCATTCAGCATATCTTCCTCGGAGTATCTCCGGATGTAGTCCGCTTCGGTTCCAAAGTCTTCAGGAATGGGGAACTGGGGCATGATCGGATCTGAGTTCAGTTCAAATTCCTCGATCTTATCGACCACCTCCCGGGTATGGATCAAAGCCTGCGGAACGTCGGCGAACAATTCATTCATCTCAGCCGTGGTCTTGAACCATTCCTGTTTGGTATAGCGCATCCTGTTCGGATCGTCCAGATCCTTCCCGGTATTTAAGCAGATCAGCAGATCATGGGCATCGGCATCTTCCGCGTTGGTGAAATGTACGTCGTTGGTAGCGATTACCCGGATATTGTACTTTTCGGCCAATTGCAGCAGCACCTGGTTTACCCGGACCTGATTGTCATAAACCTGTTCGTTTAATCCCGGAACATCCGACTTATGCCTCATCAGTTCCAGATAATAATCATCTCCGAAAACATCTTTATACCACCGGATGGCTTCTTCGGCAGCTTCCAAATCCGACTTGATGATCATCTGGGCAACTTCACCCCCGAGGCATGCTGATGATACGATCAGTCCCTCACGGTATTGGCTCAGCAAATGCTTGTCGATCCGGGGTTTATAATAAAAACCATCCGTATTGGCGATCGAGATCAGCTTCACAAGGTTAATATAACCTGTTCGATTCCTGGCGAGCAGGATCAGATGATCGCCGGAACGGTCGATCTTGTCATTTTTATCGCGGATGGTCCGTGTGGCCACGTACGTTTCACAACCCAGGATGGGCTTAATCCCCTCCCTTTTACAGGCATCCCAAAACTCTTTAATTCCAAACATCATCCCATGGTCGGTCAGGGCAAGGGCAGTCATGCCATCTCCTTTCGCTTTACCAACCAAATTTTTTATGCTGGCCGCACCGTCTAAAATGGAATATTGCGAATGTACATGTAAATGCGTGAACGGAATCATCATCAATCGTTTTTAATCAGTCATCAACTTACCTGCCGGCTGTTTAAGCGGCAATGGTAAAGGTACTGCTTTCATTCCGGCTTTAAAACAAGTGTTGATAAAATCTCATAACCCCGATTTTGACACGGTTACCAGGACCGCGGCCCGTTCTCCATGATGGGAATGTGCAACTCATGTTCCACATACATAAAATAATAAAAGAGCTTATGATTGATCCCGGGCCCGTAATCCGTATCTGGTTCATAATTGATGTACCCGTCAATCAGCTCTCTGTGCCGGTAGCCCAAACGATGGGTATTCCAGGCCTGGACGTACTGTCTGTTCCAGTTCTCATACCATGATTGTTCATGCCAGTTGACGGGTTTGGCCCGGGTCAAAAACCAGCTTTCAAATCCGGTGTCAAACACGATCAGCTCGTATTCCACACTGTCAGATGTTTCCTGATGCCCTTTCTCCTGAATGGCAACAGGATGTTTGACGGCACATGCTGCCAGCAGCAATGCAAAAATAAGTAAGGTGAACAGTTGTCTCATCGCCATCTATTTTTTATATTTTACGCAAGAAATTGCGGTTGGTTAACTAATATTCAATTTCAGAATCTTATTTTTATAATCTGAACCTAAAGCTATGTTTAGTTTTTTCCCTGAACTTGGATTACATGTGCAAGGTGTGATTAACTTTGTTTACCTGTTGACCGTCATATTTATCGCCACCTTGATCGTACTGGAAAACCGTAGTCCGATAAAAACCATCAGCTGGATCCTGGTCTTAATCCTGTTACCGTTTGCCGGAATTATTATTTATTTATTTTTCGGTCAGGAATATCGTAAAAAGAAGATGTTCTCACGCAAAGGATTAAATGATCTGGAACGCCTGAGGAAACTTACACAAAGCCAATTGGATCAGCTTCCAAAAAATTACACGGGCCTGAGTGAGGCGATCTATCACAAAAGACGCCTGATGAACCTGTTACTGGCTAACTCCAATGCAATCCTTTCCGATGACAATGAAATAAAGATACTGAAAAACGGGGAACAGGCATTCCCAGCCATGTTTAAGGCGATGGAAGAGGCCAGGCATCATATCCACCTCGAATTTTATATTGTCGACGACGACATCATTGGCAACCAATTGCGTGAATTGCTCATACGCAAAGCAAAAACAGGGGTCGAAATACGTTTCATCTATGATGACGTCGGAAGCTGGAAACTTCCGAAAAAATATATCCGCTCCCTGCGGGATGCGGGCGTGAAGATCGACTGTTTTATCAAAGTACGTTTTCCTTTGCTCACTTCCAAGGTTAATTACCGGGATCACCGGAAAATAATTGTCGTGGACGGTTCAACTGCTTTCGTGGGCGGACTGAACATCGCCGACCGTTATCTGAACGGGACGAATCTGCTGGGATCCTGGCGTGATACGCACCTGATGGTAAAAGGAGGTGCCGCCACCGGATTACAGGTCATTTTCATGGCCGACTGGTATTTTGTTTCAAAAGAAATTTTACAGGGCGATAAATATTTCCGTCCGCTCGAACACGGGGAAGGTAAAATCGTCCAGATCGTGGCCAGCGGACCGGATTCAGATTGGGAATGCCTCACCCAGGCTTATTTTTCGGCCATTGCCTCCTCGCAGAACAAGGTATACATTGCCACACCGTACCTGATCCCCAATACCGAAATCGAAAGCGCCATGAAGGCTGCTGCACTTGGAGGAATTGACATCAGGATTCTCCTGCCCGGCAAGTCGGATGCCATTATACCGAAGTGGGGCACTCACTCCTATATTGCTGAACTGCTGGAAGCCGGCGTCAGGATTTATTTTTACCAGGCCGGGTTCATGCACAGTAAGATCATGATCGTAGACGGTGTGCTGTCCTCCGTGGGTACGGCCAATCTTGATTTCAGGAGCCTGGAAACCAATTTTGAAGTCAATGCCATGATATACAATGAAAAAACAGCAAAAGAACTCGAAAAACTCTTCCTGGGCGATTTAAAGCAAAGCCGTGAGATCATTCCGGGCGAGTGGAAACAAAGGCCCCGGCTGTCGAAAGCAAAGGAATCTTTCGCCCGTTTGTTAAGTCCGCTGCTTTGATAAGCACTGCCTGTTTGATGGACTGAGGCGAATGTCTGCTTAAGGGAATGGACAAACGGACGGGTGACTTTTTTGACGCATTTTTCTATAAAAAAAAGAAAGTCGCGGTGCGACGTATCAATAAAATCCTTACAATTGTAGGCCAAAAGCCAGAAAACGCTAGCCTGACTGAATAGCTATTTCTGTCAGGTTGTTTTTTTACAAAACAAACGGCAAAGAACAGCGTTTTATATATTTAATTTCTGATTTCACAGAACATAGAAGATGCAATCAACACTGATCCTTTTGGATTCGTTAGCGCAATGGAAACCATACTACGAAACAGAGACCATCACAACAGCGGCAGATTACCTGCAGAATGAAGATCTGAGCCATCAACCATTGCTTGTTATCAATCTTTGCAACGACCTCCATTATCATACAGAAGGCTATTATTGTTCCCTGCTGGCTCAGGCACGCGGGCACAAGGCCATTCCCGACGTGGACGTGCTGAACCGGATCCAGAACGGCACACTTACCCGAATGGATGATTCCTTACAAAAAATCTGCTATAAATGGACGCAAAGCAGGGAACCTGATCAAAACGACACGTTTGAAGCGGATGTTTTTTTTGGCACGACCAGCGAACCGGAACTGAGTAAAGTGGCCCGGTTTATTTTTGACCAATTGCCATGCCCCATGCTCAGGGTCACCTTTGGGAACAGGCAAAAAAACCAGATCGAATCGGTGAGAATATTAAGCCTGAACGAGCTCTCCGACAGGCAGCAGGACGAATTCGCCGTCGCGCTGGATAATTTTAACAAGAAAATATGGCGTCAGCCAAGACAACATAAGACCTCCCGCTATGACCTGGCTATTCTGCACGATCCGGCGGAGCAACTGCCGCCAAGTAATAAAGGTGCATTGAACAAGTTTATCAGCCAGGCTAAAAAAATGAATATCAATGCCGAACTGATCACAGAAGAAGATACGACAAGGCTGCTCGAATTCGACGGTTTGTTTATCCGGCAAACCACTGCACTGAATCACATTACATACCAGTTGTCTCAAAAGGCCTGGCAGGCCGACATGGTCGTTATTGACGATCCGCTGTCCATCATCAGGTGTACCAATAAAGTATATCTCAAAGAGCTTCTGGATCGCGAGAAAATTCCCACACCAAAATCAAAGCTGATCTTTAAAAACAACAGGATATCTTTTGACGAAGTGACAAAATTATTGGGAACGCCCATTATCCTGAAAGTACCCGACGGCTCTTTTTCGATCGGCATGCATAAGGTCGATAATGAAGAAGAATATGAAAAGGCTCTGGAATCGCTGTCCGAAAAAGCGTCCGTATTCCTGGCCCAGGAATTCCTTCCGACGGAGTTTGACTGGCGCATAGGCGTCATCAACGGAGAAGCGCTTTATGCATGCAAATACTACATGGCCCGCGGGCACTGGCAAATTTATAATCATCTGGAGTCCGGTAAATCCAGGTCGGGCACTTATGAATCCGTTCCCATCAGCAAAGTTCCCAGGCACGTCATCAGACATGCCGTTAAAGCGGCTTCCTTGATCGGCAAAGGGCTTTACGGGGTCGACCTGAAAGAAATTGATGAGAGAAGATCGGTTGTCATTGAAGTCAATGATAATCCGTCCATTGATCAGGGTGTCGAAGACGGCATTCTGGGAGATGAACTGTACCGGCTCATCATGCGTGAATTTGTCAACAGGATGGAACAAAAAGGAAGAAAGCACTGAACGATTTTTCAGATGTATTCACGGCTACGGGGAACCGGCGTGTTTGTCCGCGTAAGATATGCGATCGATGAATGAAAATGTAATGATAAGAAAAGCGACTGCTTCGGATCTTGGCATCCTTGTTGAAATGGAGCAACTTTGCTTCAAAGAAGAAAGTTTTTCCCGAAGGCAGCTCAGGTATCTCATCCTTAAATCCAAAGCAGACTTTTTGGTCGTCGGGGAAGAGGGGCTGGTCACTGCCGGCATTGTACTCCTTAAACGGATCACCGGAAAGGGTATGCGGATTTATTCGATCGCGGTAACTCCCTCGCGCCGCGGGAAAGGCCTGGCCGGACTGTTATTGGACGAAGCGGAAAGCAGAGCCCGGCTAAACGGCAATCAGTTCCTCTTCCTGGAAGTCAGTGAGACCAATCATGACGCGATCAGACTTTACTTACGCAAAGGGTATCAAGTTTACGGAGAAAAGCCGGCTTACTATAAAAATGGGAGCACCGCTTTACAGATGCGTAAAATGCTGACTTAAAACGGCAGGTTATCCAGGTCCACATTCCCGCCGCTGAGAATAATCCCTGTTTTCTTATTCCGTACATCCACCTTGTTTTCCAGGATGGCAGCCAGGGGGACCGCAGAAGAAGGTTCAATCATGATCTTCATCCGTTCCCAGATCATACGCATCGCTCTGATGATCCCATGTTCCGAGACTGTCACGATCTCATCGGTCTTGCGCCTGATGATGCGGAAATTCAACTCTCCCACCGAAGTCAACAATCCGTCAGCTATTGTTTTCGGGTTCACGGAAGGGATCAGTTTCCTGGCATGAAATGAACGGAAAGCATCGTCCGCTCCTTCAGGTTCTGCGGCAATGATCATCGCCCACGGGTTCAATGCCCTGGT
>CAZOYZ010000177.1:0-9453 GCA_964584045.1 uncultured Prolixibacteraceae bacterium
GAAGAACTCAACATTTCTGTCAGAACGGTGGAGGTACATATCTCAAAAGGAATAAAAACATTCAAAATTGCCCTGAAAGATTACCTGCCTTTAGTTGCATATCTGTTTGTACCCTAAAAATCACTATATTACGTAGAAAAATATAAATGCATAAAAAAAATGCAGTGTACGACTAAGTGTAGGTGCCTATTCGTGCATTATTTCTATGTAACATGGAAAATTTCGAAGACATATTAAAACTGATTACGGGCAATTTGGCAGGGGAAGAAAAAGAAAAGATACTTTCTGAAATCAATGCCCGGAAAGAAAACAGGGAAATTTTCAGGAAAGTAAAAATTGCCTGGGCAATCCTCTCTTCCAGTAAACAATTAAGCGATTATGATGAAGAGAATTTATATCTGAAGATTCAGAATAAAATTTCAGGGAGAAAAAGGAACCTCATACCGGCAGTTCATACAGTGCTTAAATATGCGGCTATTATAATCGTTCTGATTAGCCTGACAACGATATTTTATTTAAATAAGCAACATCCCGAAACCACAGAAGAATTACTATATACTTCTGTGGTAACTGAAAACGGCCAACGATCTAAGGTCATTTTACCCGATAGTTCAATCGTGTGGTTAAATTCAGGTACGGCACTTTCTTATCCCAACGACTTTTCTGGTCAAAACAGGAGAGTTTCACTCAACGGACAGGCATTCTTTCAGGTTTACCACAAAGAAAATTCCCTTTTTTCAGTACAAGCGAATGACCTGATCGTAACAGTGCGGGGTACAAAATTCGATGTAGATGCATATCCTGATAACGATGAGATTGCTGTTGTGCTTGAATCGGGCAAAATAGAACTTACACACCAAGGCATTGAGTCCTTTGACTATATCATACAACCCGGAGAAAAGGCAAGTTACAACATAGCCGCTAATTCATTGAATATAAGTTATACCAATGCTTCCATTTACTCATCCTGGAAAGACGGGAAACTTATATTCCGCAATGAACCGATGAAAAATGTAATTGAAAAGTTAAAAAGATGGTACAACATTGACATTGAAGTTGCCGACTCTGAAGTTTACAACTCCATCTTTTCCGGGACCATAAAAAACGAAAGCTACGAGGAAATCTTCAGGCTTATCGGGGCCGTTTGCCATGTCAATTATAAATTGATACATAACTACGGAAAAGAAGCTAAACCAAAGATTATCATTTCAAATAAATAAGAAGTTGTATAACTTAAAAATCGATGCTTATGATATGAACGAACCAAACAAAAAAAAGGAGATGCCGTTAACATCTCCCCCTTTCATTTTTAATGCCTCGTGGTAGTAGTCAACTTCAGAGGCACAAACAACTTGAATCTTAATAAATCCAAATCAAAACAAATTTATGAAAAAAATTTATTGTGAATTGATTTCCGGAGCATTTATAATCTGGAAATCCAAATTATTGAGAAAAATGAGGATTGTTGCATTATTAATTTTGATTACAATAACCCAAACGTTTGCGCTTGACAGTTATGCGCAAACACGGTTAAGTCTTAATTTCAAGAATGAAGAAATCATCAACATTCTGGATGCGATAGAGAAGCAGTCCGAATTTTATTTTATGTTCGACGCCTCAAAAATCGATGTAACCCAAAGGAAAAGTATCGATTGCGAAAACCGGACGATAACCAGTATCCTTGACCAGTTATTCGAAGAAACCGGGATAACATACCGCATCAGCGACCGCCAGATTGGGCTCATCAGCACTGAATTTGCAGATACAAAACAAGGAGAGATGACAGTTTCCGGTAAAGTCACCGATTCTTCCGGTGCTGTCCTGTCCGGCGTAACTGTGGTAATTAAGGATACCACATCCGGTACAATAACAGGAGCTGATGGGAGCTATACGCTGTCGAATGTTCCCGCAAATGGCATCCTGATATTTTCTTTTGTAGGAATGAAAACGCAGGAAATCCCAGTTGTAGGGAAAACCAATATTAATGTTACCATGGCTGAAGAAACCGTCGGGATTGAGGAAGTGGTAGCGGTTGGGTATGGAACGATGAAGAGGGCAAATCTTACTGGGGCAGTAGGTTTAGCTACTTCAGAAAGGTTAGAAAACCGTCCGATTGCATCAGTGGGTATGGGTTTACAAGGAGTTATTCCCAATCTGAATATTACCATTCCAAATGGCGATCCTACCACGAGTGCAGATTACAACGTCAGGGGTTATGAATCCATCAATGGCGCTAGCCCTCTTATTTTAGTCGATGGAGTCCCTATGGATCTGGAACGTATCAATCCTGACGATATTAAAAGTGTGAGCGTTTTGAAGGATGCAGCATCGGCTGCTATTTACGGAGCAAGGGCCGCTTTTGGAGTTGTCCTTGTTGAAACAAAAGAAGGGAAAAGAGGGGAACGAATAAATGTCACGTTAAGTACCGAGTTATCAATGGCAAAACCTATTTTCTGGGTAGATCCGGTCACCGACCCCTATGTGTATGTAACGGAAAGAAATAAGGCATTCATACGTACACAGGGGCAACCTTTATATGATGATCTTTATGTAGATGGCACTAAAAGGTGGGTAGAAAACCCAACGGAAGAGAATGCCTGGGCGGTAGTTAACGGGGTATTACGTTATTATGGTTCCAACGATTACAAGAATAAGGTGGTAACTGAATTTATGCCCCAGCAAAAATACGACTTGTCGATCAACGGGGGGACAGAGAAAGCTTCGTATTATGTATCTTTTGGTTATTTAAACAAGGATGGGTATATCAAAATGTCGTCTGTTAATGATAAATTCAAACGTTACAATATTTTGATGAAAGCTGATTTCAAAATCAATGATTGGCTTAGCCTGGATGAAAAAATTGTAGTCAACTCCCAGTTCAATGATAAACCTCACCCTTACGGGGATGATCTCAATTCCGTAGTAAGAGTTGTTCCGATTGTGCCACTACAGTTTCCTGATCTTCCATACTATGTTACAGAAGGAGACCATGATAAGTATGCAAGATACATCGGGATGTATTTTGGAGGAGGCGAGTACGCATTCAACTGGCTTCCTTATCTAAAAAATGGAGGGCGAAGAACTCATACAATTTATGATACCTGGCTGACCCAGGGGATTACCCTTACCCCGTTAAAAGGGTTAAAAATCAGGAGCGACTTTTCATATAATAATTATCATAGGGATTATCAGGATGTGGAGAGCAAGATAGAGATTGTTACAGACAATCTTTTGAATATTAGTAATATAATAAACAACGGATATAGCGGCAATGATTTTATTCGCAATACGTCCAATTACAATCAGTATTATGTTTTTAATGTCTATGGTGAATATACCCTTGACAAATTTAAGGACCATTACCTGAAAGTTTTGGCCGGCTTTAACCAGGAATGGGGTCGTTATACTTCCATTGGTGCAACAGCGTACTCATTGCTTATTCCAAATATTACCGATCTGGACGCAACAACCGGAACCCAGATAACATCGGGAGGCAAGAACCATATCTCTCTTCGTGGAGCTTTTTACCGTTTGAATTATAGTTATAAAGATAAATATTTACTTGAATCCAACGGCCGTTATGACGGTACCTCAAGGTTTCCCAAAGAAAGCCGTTTTGGTTTTTTCCCATCCGTGTCATTGGCATGGAGGATATCCAAAGAACCATTTATGGCCGCTACAAGCAACTGGCTGGACAATTTAAAATTACGTACTTCTTATGGCACATTGGGCAACCAGATGGTTGATGATTATTATCCTTACATCTCGACCATGGGGACAGGAACATCACGCTATATTATGGACACCGGGAGCATTCCATATGTTTCTCCCCCCGGATTGGTCAGTCCTTTGTTGAGCTGGGAAAAAGTAGAAAGCCGGAATGTTGGTTTGGATGTCACATTGTTTAACCAGAGGCTGGATATCTCAGTTGATGCTTATACCAGGGATACCAAAGATATGTTGATGCAGGTAGAATACCCTGATATACTTGGCACCTCTGCCCCCAGGGAAAATGCAGCTGACCTGAGGACGAAAGGATGGGAGTCATCGGTAACATGGCAGGATAAAATAGGAAGAGACTGGAAATATGCGATAACCCTTGCTTTATCAGACAACCAGAGTGAAATCACCAAATACGAAAATCCGTCTGGGGCATTATCGGAATATTATGTTGGAAAAAAAATCGGTGAAATTTGGGGGTATGTTACCGAAGGAATTTTCCAGACTGATGAAGAAGCCACCTCTGCACCCAACCAATCACAATTAGGCAGTAATTGGAGGGCAGGTGATATTCATTATGCCGATCTTAACGGGGATAAGAAGGTTACAGCAGGGAGCAATACCCTGAGTGATCCTGGTGACAGGAAAGTAATCGGTAACTCAACTCCTAGGTATTCTTTCGGGATAAATCCCGATGTAAAATATAGAAACTGGTCTTTGAATCTTTTCTTCCAGGGACTCTTCAGGGATTTCCTGCCATCCTCAGATGGATGGAATGGATTCTTTCCTTATAATTCACAATATATTGATAAATATTTCCTGACTGAATCCTGGAGTGAAGATAACCGGGATGCCTATTTTTCTGCACCTGCTTTATCCTATAATGACCCCAAAAACATACAACCTCAGTCACGTTATGTGCAGAATGCCGCTTATATCAGGTTGAAAAATTTGAGCTTAAGCTACAATCTTCCCCATGAATGGTCCGGTAAAATCGGGTTAACCAAGGCACAGGTCTATTTTGCAGGTATGAACCTGTGGGAGTATACAAAGATGCATAAACCGTTGGATCCCGAAGCTTCTACCGTGAAACAGCAATACTATCTGCAGCGTATTTTCACTTTGGGCGTTAAAGTAACATTCTAAATTAACCTGTAAAATGAAAAAAATGAAAAAGCATGATATCAAAATCAGTTTACTGTTGCTTGTAGTACTCCTTTTTGTTGGCTGTAATGACAGTTTTCTTGAAAGGTACCCTTTGGATGAAATCAGCAGTGAAACCTTCTGGAATACAGAAAATGACCTGAAAGCATATAATAACGGATTATATGAATTGGCAACGTATGACGATAATGTTCCTATTATGATGGGTTGTGGTTCAGGTACAGCTGGTTACAAATATGGAACGTGGTGGCTTGACTGTTTTTCCGATAATGTAGTTATTCAAGGTTCAAGGCTAGCTGATTTCGCAAAAGTAAGGGCGGGCATTCATTCAATTCCTTCTTCTCCGGTTAATTTCGGATATAGGGGTTGGAATTTTGTGCGAGCCTGTAATGTAGGGCTTGAGAACTACGACAGAGCCGAAATTGCAGAAACAGTTAAAAACCTGTATAAAGCTGAAGCGCACCTTTTCAGGGGATGGTTTTATGGTGACAAAGTGTCGAAATTCGCAGATGTCCAATGGATAGGTCAATCGTTGAACATCGATTCGGAAGAGTTATACGGGGAGAGGACGCCCCGGGAAGAGGTCATGGCAAATGTATTGGAAGACCTTGATTTTGCCTGCCAGTATCTGCCTGATGACTGGGGAGACGGGAATGCCCCGGGCAGGTTAAACCGCTGGTGTGCTTTACAGGTAAAATCAAGGGTTTGCCTTTTTGAAGGTACGTGGCGGAAATACCATGGAGGCACAAACCCGGATTTTTGGTTACAACAGGCAGCCGAAGCAGCGAAAGAATTGATTGAAAACGGTCCTTACCATTTGTATAGTACGGGCGATGTCGAACATGACTATAATGCATATCAAAGGAACGTGGACCTGACCGGAAACCCGGAAGTCCTTTGCTGGAGAAAGTTTGAGTCAGGTGTAGTAATGAATCATATTATGCAATATTTTTTTAAATCCTCAAATGGAGGTTATATTGGAGGCCTGACAAAAAGTATGGTGGAAGATTATTTATGTACCGACGGTCTTCCTATTACACTTTCTCCTTTATTCCAGGGAGATGCCCAGATAGAGCATGTTTTTAAAAACCGCGACCCCAGGCTAAGGCAGACTGTTCTGCACCCCGATGACCAGGCCTATTACAGCTATGGTAACAGTTTATCTTATACCTACCCGCGTTTGACAGGAATGTCAGGAGGCCTTATGAGTGCAACAGGATACCATATAATAAAGATGTATGAAAATATTGCAGCATATGCCGATTATAATGTATCAACAGTCCCTATAATAACTTTGCGACTTGGCGAAGCGTTGCTTAATTATGCAGAAGCTAAAGCAGAGCTGGGGACTATTAATCAGGCGGACCTGGATATGAGCATTAACAAATTACGCGACCGTGTCGGAATGCCTCACATGAATTTAAATAACATCCCTGTTGACCTGAGTTATGTAGGTGATGGTGTTTCTCCATTGATAGTAGAAATCAGGCGTGAACGCAGAATTGAATTGTGCCTGGAAGGATTCCGTTATGATGACCTGAGGCGTTGGAAACAGGGTAAAAAACTTGAAATTAAAAGTCTGGGTATCCTTTGGGACGATGTAGCAAAAACACGTTACCCCACTTCTAAGGTAAAATCATATGTTGACCCTGTTTCCGGGAAGACCTATGTTGACCCTTATGCAGGCACTGACTATGAAAATCCTGTATTTGATGAAAGTAAACATTATTTATGGCCAATTCCGTTAGGTGTAATCGCACAAAATCCCAATGTTGGTCAAAACCCGGGTTGGAAATAATTCATTATCTAACACGTAAAAAGAATAAATGCAATTGTTTAAAACAAAGCCGTAAAAGGTAATTACGGCTTTGTTTTAAAAATTCATATAAGGATAGATATCATTTCCAGATGAACTGATTATGAGGTTCAAAACTATAAAAGATTGAATTTTAATGAGACAAAAAAATAATTTGGCTTCAGTGGCAATTCTGACTTTATACTTTTTGATTTTTATTTATCAAACAGGATGTGGACAAAAACCTAAATTCGGGAAAAGAGAAGGTGCAGAAGTCGGTGCAAAGCCCTGCAGGTATGATTCTGTTGCCCGTCCGTGCGTTCTTGTAAATCCGGAACGCCTTTTTCTGGTTCGCAAAGAGATATTGCAGGAGGAATCGGAGAGAAGGGACATTTACGAAAAGTATGTGAAGGCGAACGCCGATTGTTGGCTCAACCGGCCAGTCACAATACCCGAAACCGGTGGTTGGGCGCATCATTTCTTTTGCGACGACGACGGAAGTATGCTGGAAATCCCGGAAGACAAAATATTTGATCCTGATGTTCCGAGCAGGTGCCCGGTATGCGGGAGAACCTATCTAAATGAGAAGATCCTTGCGGCCCGCCGTTCTTTTGAGCATTACATGTTATGTGGCGCTGTCCGTGAGCTAAGTCTTGTATATGCTGTTGAAGGAAAAGAAGCGTATGCGCGGAAGGCTATTGAAATACTGACAAAATATGCCGATGCTTATGCCAGTGGCCCTATTCAGGCTCAAACATTGGAGGAGGCGGTCGTTCTGATTCCTCTGGTACAAGGGTATGATTTGCTCTATGACGTTATGACGGAGACTCAGCGTTTGCACATTAAATGTGATTTGCTTTGGCCGGCAGCGCAGGCGCTGACAAAAGCCGGCGGAATGGAAGGGAACTGGGGCTCCTGGCATCTGTCGGCTGTAGGGGTAGTTGGTTATGCCACCCGGCACCAGCGTTTTATCGATTTTGCCACACGAAAATTTAAAGAACAAATCACTAATCAACTGGGAGATGACGGGTTGTGGCCCGAGTCGGTGAGTACCTACCATTTTTATCCGCTTAACGGTTTTCTGTCATTTGCTGAAGCTGCTGCAAACAACGGGGACGATCTTTACCACTGGGAAGCCAAACCGGATAAAAGTCTTAAAAAGATGTTCACGGCTCCTCTTCGATACGCCTATCCTAATATGCAATTACCTGCAATTAATGATGGCTGGTATGAATCCTGGCTTCCCCGGAGCCAATATATAATGGCTTACCACCGTTACCGGTCGCCTGAATTTGCCTGGGCCCTTCAGCAAATCCCCCCTGAAGGCAAGAGTGGAGTTTCAGGTTATTTCATTGATCATATACATTACCGGGAACTTTTGTATTGGGAAAAACTACCTTCAAAAGCTACTAAACCTTCCTATTTGTCGGTTAATTTTCCTGTACTTGGAATTGCCGTTTTACGTCAGGGATCGGATTTCCCGGTAGATGAAGAAATGATGATGACATTTGATTACGGCCCTTATCTGAGCCACGGGCATCCCGATAAAATGAATATAACATTATTTGCTAAAGGAGAAATATTAGTTTCTGATTATGGTACAACCGGATATAATTCGCCATTTAACCGGTTTCTAAGAAGTACACCCTCTCATAATACGATTATGGTGGATGGAAAAAATCAGCCCCGCACCGGTGACGGGAACCTGATTGCTTTTAAAGAAACTCCCACATTTAAGCTGGCATCTGCCAAAACAGCCGAAATTGCTCAGGGAAGTATCTGGACACGAACTGTAATGATGATGGATGAATATGCAGTCGTTTGGGACTGTATTGAAGGCACGGAGAAACACCAGTACGATTGGTTTTTTCATGCAAAGGGGGATTTCATTTCACTTTCGGGCCAGTCAGACAGCACTTCACCTGTATCTCCATCATCAGAAGAATTTCCCTATGAATTTTTATTGGATGTAGAAAAAAGGAAATACGCAGAGAACTCAATCAAAGCACAATGGGACTGGAACGATTATGGACTCAGTTTATGGTTTATGAATGACAATAATGGGAAACAGGCAATCTTTACTTCCATGATGCCAACCCCGGACAAGGGACAGAAACAGGTACCATTGTTAATCCTGCGACAAGAATCCACGCGGGCAGATTTTCTGGCGGTACTAAAACCCATGAAGGCGAAGAAAGAAAAAGCAATGGAAGGTCAGGTTCAGTTTCACCGGGAGTCTAATGGAAGTATACGTGTAGTTGTATCATTAGGAAAGCGGGAGGATCAGGTTCAACTGAAAAAAACAGAAGTATTGTATAAGAAGAACGGAACACAGCCAATAAAAATAAAATTAGAACTATGAAGATTAGGATTATTGTACCCTTATTATTGACCTTTTTTGTGTTTACTGTTGTCAGTAATGGACAAACAGTGGATTCAAGGTTGTTCAATGAAAGACATATAAAGTCTGTTATGAAAAAGGCTTTAAACTGGCAGTTACATCATCCAAAGCATAAACTGTATGACTGAACTAATGGTGCTTTTTATACAGGGGTTTTTGCTGCGTACGAAACGTTGGATAGCAAAAACATCTATAAGGCCATTTATGCTATGGGTGAATCGAATAAATGGGAACCCGGGCCAAGGCTTCACCATGCCGACGACCATGTAATTTGCCAGACGTACATCGATTTGTACCGGATTTCCAACGAAAAGAAAATGATTCAGCCGTTTATTGAAACCATGGATGAATTTATGGCAACGCCTTATGAAAC
>CAZOYZ010000178.1:0-9405 GCA_964584045.1 uncultured Prolixibacteraceae bacterium
CCAATACAATTCTTACCATGAAAAGTTTAGTATCAATGATGCTTTTATTTGCGGCGGATTGATCGCTACTGCGGAAACCCAACCCACCGGATGCGGGATTAAAAGGAAGTAGAATTGACAAATTAATCCGGAACGAGAAGATTGTGTCGAATTTTAGGACATTCTTTTCTTGTTTCGGATTAATTTTTTTTGTTTATTTGTATAACAATGTTATATAATGTATAACAAAAATGTCGAAAAATTATGGATCTCATGCCAAATGTTGCTTCTGAACAGGAGTTAAAAAAGGAGTATAAAAAGCTGGCGATGATTTATCACCCGGACAAAGGTGGAAGCACAGCCCTGATGCAGGAATTGAACCGGGAGTATCGGTCGTTAAAGGATCAGTTTACGCAAAAGGCCCAAGACAGTGGAGGATTGCGGATTGGCGACCGGGTCTTCGTTAACGGGACCGAATGCAGGGTGATCTTTGTTTCCCGCTTTGCCTTCATTGCTCAGGCATTGCACAACCGGCGGACTGCTGTCTTCGACAGGGAGACAGGTTTTGCAGTCAGCAGCAGGAAATTTAAAGCGCAATTTTACGGGTCATGAAACGGGAAAGGAGAAAAATTTTGACGGGATTCAGATTATCAGAAGGCAACCTGAAATTTATTGATGAAACCGGAGAAAAACTGGGAATGAACAGAACCTCCGTGCTGGATATGATGTTGACTGTCGTACGACGAGACAAAGGCGTGTTGACGGATATGATTCGTAAAGCACTTCAGGAATGATCCCGTTTATTCCTGTGCGGGCAGAGATCTCCCGCCCCAGACTTTAAAACGATCCCGAACGACGACGAGGTGGTTTAAAGCAGTTTCCTGCTCCGGGGAGACTGAGTTTCCAAATTAAGTTCTTAACTTTGATCCGTGGAAGACTATCTTGTTGATATAAAGAAAACCAAAGAAGGAAGGGATCAGCTTATTTTTTCCGGACAACTGACTATCGAATATGCCGGGAAAATAAAATCAGAACTGATACCCCTCACGTTAGCCTGTTCGAAATCTTTGGATATGATCATTAAAGAAGCGGTTGATATTGATTTATCTTTTTTGCAGTTAGTAAAGTCCTTCACCAGTTTATTGAAAAAACAAGATATTGCTTTTACGATCAGATGGCAGATCGATGAAGAGCAGAAAAAAATGTTGCGTGGTTCCGGTTTTGCAAAATGGCTTTAATTATGATTCTTAAAGATCCGAAGAGACTTGTCGTCGTTGAAGATTCCGAGAGTGTGAGGGAAGCAATCGTTTTTGCTCTCCGGAAGTCGGGCTTTGAAGTTTTGACCGCAAGCAACGGGTTGGAAGCGACTGCCATTATGAATGAAAAGAAAGTCGACCTGTTGTTGACAGACTACCACATGCCGGAAATGAATGGTCTGGAATTGATCAGGTGGGTAAGAGGAAACGAACAGTACAGACGTTTACCTGTTTTGGTATTAACAACAGAAGGACAGCGGGATGTTATTCTTCACGCGAGGGCTGCCGGAGCGACGGGATGGATCCATAAACCTTTTACAGTTGAAAAATTAGTTCAAACAATTAGGCGATTTGTGAGGTGATCGAAAAGTTTCAGCAACGGTTTATTGAAGAGGCCGGCGAAAACTGCAACCGGGTAGAACAGCGTCTTTTGGAACTGGAGCGGGATTACGACCGGAAGGATCATATTGACGAAGTTTTCCGGATCATGCACTCCCTGAAAGGTTCCGGCGGTATGTTTGGATTTGGACTCCTGAGTGAGTTTACCCATGAACTGGAGTCTCTTTATCAGTCTGTACGAGAAGGCAATCTGGCTTTAAATTCTGAAATTATCGGTTTTACGTTAAGAAGCGTCGACGTTTTGAGGCGCCTGCTGGTTCCGGTAATCTCCGGCGAATTAAAAACGTTGGTCGACCAGATGAAAGAGGAGATTCATCTGTTTATGGATGAACAATCAAATGTCCCGACCCCGGAGACTTCCTCTTTAAAAACCGGTACAGATTCTGAGCCGGCCGGAGAAAAAAGATCCTACTATATTTTCTTTGAACCGGGAGAGCATGTCTTTAAAAATGGTGCCAATCCTTTATACCTGATCGATGAATTGAATACGCTGGGCGATTGCCGGATTGAAGCCGATATGGAGAAAGTCCCGCTCCCTGATTCAATTCAGGTTGAAAAATGTTACACGGTGTGGCGGGCTATACTGGTCACCGATGTCGGGCGAACAGAAATTGAAGATGTCTTTTTATTCGTTCGTGACAATTCCAGGATCGAAATTCAGGAAATACCTGATCCCAATATCCTTGAAAAAGAAGATATGATCAGGAAACTTTTTCGTGAAGGTCCGGAATCAGTTGTTGATCAGATACGGAAAACGGCAGAAGCCAGGTCGCCTGTTATACCTTCAGCTCCGGTACCGAAAGTCCAACCGGACGATTCTGCCTTGTCGACGATACGTGTCGATTCTGAAAGGATTGATGAATATATGAATCTGGTAAGCGAAATGATTATCGCCCAGTCCAGGCTGTTTTCTTTAGCCGAAACACGGAAAGACAAAGAAATAGAAGGATTGGCCGAACGTTTTGATAAGCTCATTCGTCAGTTGCGTGATAACGCCCTGGATATGAGCTTAATTCCATTGTATCATATTGCAACCCGTTTCAGAAGGCTTGTCCGGGATCTATCGGCAGAACTGAAAAAGGAGGTAAATCTTGTTTTTAATGGTTTGGATACTGAGGTAGACAAAAACGTGATCGAAAAGCTGATCAACCCGATGATCCATCTGGTGCGTAATTGCCTGGACCATGGAATTGAAACTCCTGACGAGAGGACCGGAAAAAATAAGCAGCCGGCAGGAACAATTTCAATCACTGCAGGTTATGAGGGGAATTTTGTAAATATTCGAATAGAAGATGACGGGAGGGGGCTTGATTTTGAGCAGATAAGGAAGAAGGCTGTCGAAAAAGGACTTATGAATGAAGATGATCCGAAAACGGAGGCAGAACTGATCCAGATCATTTTTAAGCCCGGCTTTACGACATCGGATCATCTGACAGATGTTTCGGGAAGAGGAATTGGATTGGATGCCGCCCGGGAAACCATTCAAAATTTAAGGGGAGACATCTTTGCCGAGACCCGGCAGGGACAGGGAACCTGTTTTACGATCAGGGTACCCCTGACGCTTTCCATTATCGACGGCTTAATGGTCAGGATCAGGGATGATTTTTATATTTTGCCTGCCGCAGACATTGAAAAAATTTATCCTTACGTGAGAAAGGGAGATGATCATGCCTTGTTTCGGATCGGGACTTTTGAAGAAAAACAGATACCCTATCTGAATCTGAGGGAGGAATTTTATGGGGACACGGGAAATTTATCCCAACAATATTTAATTGCTGTTAATTATAAGAGTCAGACCTTTGGCCTGGTCGTTGACGATGTATTGCGGGAGTACCAGGCTGTTGTAAAGCCAGTGGGAAAAATGATGAGTGACGAATACATCTTCATGGGAGCAAGCATTCTGGGAGACGGGAACGTTGCATTGGTATTGGATACGAACACAATCATTCAAAAATTTTCACAATAAATGGACAGTCAGATCATTTCAGGCCTCGATTCTTATCTGATATTTCAACTTGGATCAGAGAAATTTGCGGTAAACATCGGTTACGTAAAGAAGATCCTTGAAATGTCCCACATTACCAAAGTGCCTCATGCACCGGATCTTTATCTTGGCGTAATTAATCTTTTTGGTGAAATCCTTCCTGTGATCGACGGACGAAAGAAATTTGGCTTTAAAGAAGCCGGGACAAACCTCAGCACCTGTATTGTCGTACTCATGTTGCCTGTTGAAGGAGGGGTATACCAGACAGGAATGGTCGTTGACCAGGTTATTCAGGTAACTGATTTGGCCGGTGAAAATCTAAGTTTTCCTGCCCGGATAGGAAAAAAATTCCAGTTTGAGTTTATCAGTTCTGTTGCGAAGATCAAAGACGAATTTATCCTGGTGTTAAACATGGAAAAGTTGTTTGATGAAAGAGATTTGACTGCTGTAATTACTGACCTTTAACTATACCATTATGCGCTTTATCGATTTTAAATTAAAAGTCAAGTTCTTCTGGGCCTTTACGGTGCTGATCCTCATCGGGCTCTCGATGTGTGTCAATGCGGTTTTTACTTTATGGGGTTTTGAAAAGAATTTCGGGTCCCTTACTGAGAAAGCCGTCAGGGAAATAGAATTTACCAGTAACATTACCACCCGCGCAAGACAGGCTGCCTATTTTTTGCAGGGTTATATGTTGTCGGGAACAGCCGAACTTTATGATCAGGCTGTGAATGAATTGGAACTGTTGCTCAAAGAACTTCAGGAGGGGGAAGAACGCCTGGAGCAAAGCTCGGGACTTGCCGATCTTGAGAAGCGGATCAATGTCTCTGAAAGATTAATTTCGGACTATTTGAATTTGATCAAAAAGGCCAGGGAAACAAATGCAGATGCTGCTGAAATCCTTGAGCGTGTTGAAAACAGCAGGATACAATATGTGGACCTGTGCAGCGAAGCGTTGAAATTACGAGAAAACCTGTTGAGACAGGAAATTGCCCGGGGAACCGCCGGCAAATCAAGGCCGGTTCAGGTTCAAACACTCGGAGAATTGTTAGACTACGGACACCAGGTCAATCTTCTTGCCAGAACGGCCTCGCTCTCAAATATGGTGAAACAGTTTGACCTTATACGGCTTCTGTTTGACGAAATAAGCAAGAATATTAATCTATTGGAATCCAACGTCGCAGGTAATGATAATATGGGCAAAATCGATGACATCGGGGGAGCGGCAACAGATTATAAGAATAACCTGTTTGTCCTGTCCGATAATATGAGAAAACAGTCGGAGATATTTATACAACATCAGGAACTTACCAACAGGATTATTTCGAATGCAGACGAACTGAGGGATTATCTCTGGGATGATTCTCTCGATCTCGTTAAAGATTTCTCAGGGACGAGAGTCAGGCAGATAATCACTTATTCCGTTGCCATACTGATTGCCGTGGCTTTGGCGGTGTTCGTGGCCGTGTACATCAGTCGCCTGATCACCAGGTCTCTGCAAAAAGGTGTTGATTTTGCGCAGTCCATATCGAAAGGAGATCTGACGGTGAAGTTGGATATTGATCAGAAAGATGAAATTGGCGATTTAGCCGACAATCTTCAGCAAATGAGTGAAATGATGAGGCAGACGATCGCGGCGGTGACCGTTGCAGCCGATAATATGGCAAATGCGAGCCTGGAGGTAAGTTCGACCTCCCAGAGTGTGTCGCAGGGAGCTTCCGAACAGGCTTCCTCAACCGAAGAAGTTTCTTCAGCGATCGAGGAGATGACCGCCAGTATTCAGCAGACCACTGAAAATGCGAAGACCACGGAAAAAATTTCCACAAAAGTTGAAACGGATATTTTGGATGGCAGGGAAAAGGTTGACAAAACAGCCAGGGCCATCAGGGAGATTTCAGATAAGATCTCTATAATCGGAGATATTGCCTTTCAAACCAATATCCTGGCTCTGAACGCAGCAGTTGAGGCGGCTCGGGCAGGAGAACAGGGGAGAGGTTTCGGAGTTGTTGCTGCGGAGGTTGGTAAGCTGGCCGAGCGCAGTAAGGTTGCTGCACTGGAAATTGACCGGCTCACCACGGTCGGCGTGAGTAGCGCAGAAGATGCAGGCCGGATCATGAATCAGATTGTTCCTGAAATCCATAAAACAACTGATCTGATCCATGACATTGTTTCGGCCGGCATCCAGCAAAGTGCCGGAGCTGACCAGATCAATGTGGCTATTCAGCAGTTAAATCAGGTGACACAGCAAAATGCCGCAGCTTCAGAAGAGTTGGCAACCAACGCCGTAGAGTTGTCGGCACAGGCAGAGAACTTACAGCGGACTGTTTCATTCTTTAAAGTGGTCAGGAACGGGTCGAACCGGATATCCGATGCAAGGCGCCACCGGCACACACTGCAACCATCGGGTATGCCACCCCCAAAAGGGGTTGTGTTAAATCTGGACGATGATTCAGACAATGATTTTGAGCGGTTTTGATCCGGTAATGAGTTGTGAGCAGTTTCTTCTGAACTTTTCTCATGACTCGCTGCCCGTGACTTCTTCGGTCTTGACTCTTGTGTCTTTGAAATTTATGGTTTGGTGTAAAAATGGGATATCAGCTTATTCAAATATCGGAACAGGATTATATCAGCCTCAGCAAATTACTGAGTGATAAATACGGGATCAAACTACCGTTTGAGAAAAAAATCATGTTTCAATCGAGGCTGCAAAAACGGTTGCAGGAATTAAAGATCGATTCATTTGAGGAATATCGCCGGTTTGTTTTTAATCCTGCCAATACGTCTGATGAGTTGAGCAAAATGGTCGACTATATTTCTACCAATAAAACGGAGTTTTTTCGCGAATCTCAACATTTTGACATCCTGAGGTCGACCGTTTTACCTGAATTGTGCCGCCGGCAGTCGCCGGGAGCGAATCCTGTGATCAGGTGTTGGAGCGCCGGTTGTTCAACCGGGCAGGAAGCTTTTTCCCTGGCGATGACGATGGAAGAGTACAAAAGGAATTTTTGCGATTCAATGGATTATACGATACTGGGAAGCGATATATCGGGTAAAGTGCTCGAAACGGCACGCGCGGCGATCTATCCGTTTAGCCAGTCCTCCGGCATCCCTTCAGCTTTTTTAAAACAATACGTCTTAAAAAGTAAGGATGCGAATAATTTGCGGATCAAGATCGGGAAGCAGGTGAGGGCAAAGGTCAGTTTTATCTACGGAAACTTAATGGACGCGAATTACCGGATCAATTTAAAGTTTAAGATTATCTTTATCCGGAATACGTTGATTTATTTTAACCCGGTCGATCAAAAGCGAGTATTGAAGCAAGTGCTTGAGCATCTGGAATCCGGGGGCTACTTGTTTGTGGGTCATTCGGAATCACTGGTCAATTCTGATTTGCCGGTTACACTTGTAGGGCCAAGTATTTATCAAAAAACGTGAATCATGGAAGAATCAGATAAAATCGCGATTGCTGCCTTAACGGCCGGGAATGAACAGTTAACATCGGAACTGTATGAAGTGAACAGGCGTTTAAGGGAAGCAGAACTTTTCAAAAGTCATTTCATCAGCAATATGACCAACGAGATCCTGAACCCGTTCGCCAGTATTCTGGCTTTGTCTGAAAATATCCTTAGCCTGGAAGAAACGGAAATGGAACAGGCCAAAAAGATGGCCCTGCTGATTCACCGGGAGGCCTTTCATCTTGATTTTCAGTTGAAGAACGTTTTTGCAGCTGCGATGATCGAGGCAGGTGTTGACAATATCATGCCGGTATCGGTTAATCTGGTTAATCTCGTACAGGAAGCGGTTCATTTTTTTGGACAGGAGATCAGACAGAAGCAACTGGACATTGATCTTCAGATTGAAAATAAGGAAGGGTCACGCCTTTTGCAGTCATTTATAACGGATGAGGGCAGGCTTGAATTGATTATCAGGAACCTGTTAAGTAATGCAATCAAGTTCAGTGATCATGGCGGCAGGATCGAAATCTCGGCAGGAATACAGGATGAAAATTTTAAATTGAGCGTAAGGGATTTTGGCAAGGGGATCCATCAGGATGAATGTAAGATGATATTTGACAGATTTAAACAACTGGATCAAAGTACAAATACGTTGAATACCGGGCAGGGACTGGGACTATCGATTGTGAGCGCCTATCTGTTGAGCTTTGGCGGGAACATCGGATTGGAGGCTCCCGAGGGGGGCGGGTTGAAGGTAACCGTTGAAATGGGAGAGCTTAGCATTGCAGACGGAGAATGTGGCAGCCTGGACGACTTTTTATTGAATAGCGAGGAAAAATTTTAGGTTTTGAAGGATCAGGTAACATATTACTTACATCCTTCGGCGGTGGTGGTCAGGAATGACGGTTGGATCCTCACGGTATTAGGGTCGTGCATAGCAGTGTGTCTGTTCGATGCCCGAAAGAAAATGGGTGGAATGAATCACTACATGTTGCCGTTCTGGAACGGGGAGGGGTTGGAAACACCCCGCTACGGGAATGTGGCTATTCCGAAATTAATTTTTGAAATGCTTGACAGGGGCAGTCAGAAAAAGGATTTGACGGCTAAGATATTTGGAGGAGGGAGCATGCTTGGCGAAGGGAATTCGGTTTTTCAGACCGGAGAGAAAAATATCATCGTAGCCGAGCGCTTGTTGAAGGAATTCGGCATTCCTGTCACTGCTTCAAGTACCGGAGGTGAAAAAGGACGAAAGATCTGGTTTAATGCCTCGACGGGTGAAGTCTTGCAACAGTACACCAAAAAAACTACATAATCTTTGATAACAGGGAAAAAAATACGGGTGCTTATTGTCGATGATACGCCAAGCGTAAGAAGAATGCTGACACAGATCCTCGAGGAAGATCCCATGATCTCTGTGGCCGGAACAGCTTCAGATCCATACGAGGCAGCCAGCCAGATTGCACGGGAAGTTCCGGATGTGATCACACTCGATATTGAAATGCCCCGGATGAATGGGTTGACGTTTCTAACGAAACTGATGAACCAGTATCCTGTTCCCGTGGTGATCGTGTCATCCTTTGTGGCTCAACGCCGCGAATTGGGCATAAAAGCGTTGTCGTTGGGGGCTACGGAAATTGTGACCAAACCTATTTCTGGAAGACCTGAAGATATGGAAAATTACAGGATACAGCTCCTGGAAGCGGTACATGCTGCTTCCATGCAGAACATGTCGGTATTGCGGATGCTGCAAAAAAGGCTTCGGATCAGCAGAAAGGCCTATCTGGACATTACTTCGCCCAAACCGGGTTCCGAGAAACTGATCCTGATCGGTGCTTCGACGGGAGGTACCGAATTGATCGCTTCGATCCTGAAGTCGGTTCGCGCTGATTTACCGCCGGTTTTAATTGTACAGCACATGCCCGGCGACTTTACCGGCCTTTTTGCTAAACGGCTGGATTCGGAGAGTGTTTTGACCGTAAAGGAAGCGGAGAAGAATGAGGTACTTGAAAACGGTCATGTGTATATTGCCAACGGATTCTATCATCTGATTGTGAAAAAGGCAGCAAATCACTATGTTTGTGATCTCGAAGGAGGGGAGTTGGTTAACCTGCACCGGCCATCGGTTGACGTGTTGTTTTATTCTGCTGCAGCCTTTACTACCGGGAATGTCATGGCCATTCTTCTAACAGGGATGGGGACCGACGGAGCGAAGGGTTTACTGGAATTGAAGCGCAAAGGCGCAGTTTGCATTGCTCAGGACGAAAAATCCTGTGTCGTTTACGGAATGCCAAAGGAAGCTGTCCGGCTGAATGCGGTGAACTTAACAGGGACT
>CAZOYZ010000179.1:0-9376 GCA_964584045.1 uncultured Prolixibacteraceae bacterium
AAAGTTACTTATGATGCAGCTAAGCAAGTCCTGTCAAAAACAGAAGCCAACGTGCAGAACGGGATTTTATGGCGGCAAGGCATCCTGTTTTTTGAGAACGAGCCGTTCGATGAACTGATCCTGAAACTGGAAAGGTATTATGCCGTGAAATTCGTGTATAAAAAAGATGCCTTTGAGAATATCCACTACACCGGCACGATCAATAATTTAAATATAAACAGCGTCCTTGAATTCATTAACCTTACAATTCCGATTATTTATGAAATAGAGAATAAAACGATCAAACTCAATCTCAAAAAATGAGATCCGATAAAAACTTAAAAAGGTGATACCCGTGCCAACGAACTATCACCTTTCAGTTAACTGTGATTTAAAACTATAAATCTTTACAAAATTATGGAAAAAAAACGATTATCCGGCTATCCGGTGAAAATCGGGTGGGCTAAATTAGTACGAATTATGAAACTGACCGCCTTATTGATTTTTGTTTTGGTCGTAGAGGTTTCGGCCTCACTTTACTCCCAAAATTCAAAAATCTCAGTGAAAATTGAAAATGGCACGTTGAGTGAAATTTTCAGCAAGATTGAAGAACTATCCGACTACCGGTTCTTCTACCAGAACGAACAGATCCGTGATGTGGAAAGAAAATCAGTTGAAGTGACCGATAAGAACATCCTGGATTTAGTTTCCAACCTCCTTGATCACACGGGATTATCTTACAGGCTGGTTGACCGGAACATCATTATTTTCCCCAAACCGGAAAATAGTGGTTACATGAACAATGTTGTCCAGCAACCCCGCTCCGTTTCCGGCAAAGTTACCGACTCTTCCGGCGCTCCTCTACCGGGAGTCACGATAGTTGTAAAAGGCACCACCCAGGGAACTATTACTGACGCGCAGGGTAACTATACGCTACCCAACACACCCGGTAATGCCACCTTACAGTTTTCATTCGTAGGCCTGAAAACCCAGGAAGTCCTGGTAGCTGGAAGATCCGGCATCAATATTAATATGGAAGAAGATACTCTTGGAATAGAAGAAGTAGTAGCTATTGGATATGGCACGATGAAAAAAAGTGATGTTACGGGCTCTATCGTTTCAATATCCAACGAAAAACTTGAAAACAGACCATCGACCAGCGCGCTTCAAACGATTCAAGGAAACATTGCAGGTGTTACAATAACACAGGGCAGCTCTACACCGGGGGCTTCTCCCAGCATTTATATCCGGGGACTTAATTCAATTTCAGCCAGTAACACCCCATTAATTGTTATTGATGGAATTCCGGGGAGTCTTGATTTAGTTAGCCCGAATGATATTGAATCAATCACTGTATTGAAAGATGCTTCTTCTTCAGCTATCTACGGAGCAAGAGGGGCAAATGGAGTAATCCTGGTTACTACAAAAAGAGGTTCCGGAAAGCCTAGAGTTACGTACAATACTTATTACGGCATCAAACAAGCAACAAATTTAATGGATTTTATGAATCCTGAAAAATATCTCTATTACCGGCAAAAATTTGCGGAATATGCTGGATATGCTTTTGAACCTGTTGATATTTTTAAGAATGAAGAGTACCTCAACTATACATTAGGAATAACTACCGATTGGCAGGATCTTGCTTTCAAAAATGCTGTGGTATCAGAACACAATATAAGTTTTTCCGGCGGAGAAAATTCATTGAATTATTTTCTCTCAGCCAATTATCTTGATCATGATCACATTGCGGGAAATTACAATCTCAAACGTAAATCCGTTCGATTGAATGTTGACAAGGAGTTCAACAATTGGTTGAAAATAGGAAATAACTTGCAGGTGGTCGAAAATGGTACATCCGGTTCAACAGGTAGCATCTGGAACGTCATGCAATTAAGCCCATATACTTCTCCGGAAGATCCTGACGGTAATCTTTATATTTGGCCGTTGGAATCAAGTACCAAGTATTTAATTAATCCTTTAACCTATGAAAATGCAGATTTGAACGGGAGCAGTATTCAAGTACATGAAAATATATATGCCGAAATAAAATTGCCATTTGAAGGGTTAAAATATAAAATCAGTTACGGTTATATCATAGATAATTCGAGATCAAACTCATATTACGGGATAGATACAGCCGAAGGGAAAGATAAAAATCGTTATGCTAAAAAAAGTGCAGGATTTAATTCCCGTTGGATCCTTGAAAATGTGGTTGATTATAAAAAGACTTTTAACAGGCATTCTGTCTATTTGACAGGATTATACAGCGCTGAAAAAAGTAAATATGAGGAGATGTCTGAGTCAGCATACGGCTTTTTAAATGATATTTTATCCTATAATAATCTGAGTGCAGCTTCAAATTATGATCCAGCACAATCCAGTGCCAGCCAATGGGCTATGACTTCATTGATGGGCAGGATCAATTATAATTTTGATGAAAAATACATGCTCACCCTGACATATCGCAGGGATGGGTATTCTGCTTTTGGCAAAAACAACAAATTTGGAGACTTTCCCTCAACTGCAATAGCATGGCGGATCTCAGAGGAAGATTTTATGAAACGTATAAAGCTTATTTCTCAGCTAAAATTAAGACTTTCCTGGGGTAAAAATGGTAACCAAGCCGTTTCTGCTTACTCCTCACAGGCGAAAGTAGGAAGAAATTCAATTCCCTATCCTTTTGGGGGTTCAACAGATATGGTCTATGGTTTTTACCCTCAATCAATTGCAAATAGTAGTCTAAGTTGGGAAACCACAACATCTTCAAATATCGGCGTTGATTTTGGCGTTTTTAACAACCGGATAAATGGCTCTGTTGAATATTACCATACCTCAACAAGTGATATATTATTAACAAGAGGTATTCCCTATACTACCGGATTTAGTTCTATTTACGACAATATTGGAAAAACGCAAAACGATGGTGTCGAATTTTCTCTGAATACGATAAATATTACGCATCCAAACGGCTTTAAATGGACTTCAACCCTGAATTTTTCATACAATAAGAACGAAATTGTTGATTTGTATGGGGATAAAAAAGATGATCTTGGAAACAGTTGGTTTATCGGAGAACCAATCAATGTTTATTATGATTATGCATACGATGGTATATGGCAGGAATCGGATGATATCGTCAATTCACACATGCCTTCAGCACAACCGGGTACGGTTAGGATAAAAGATATCAGTGGTCCCGATGGGGTTCCTGATGGGACAATAAGTGCGGACTATGACAGACAAATTATTGGAAGTGAAAATCCTGACCTCCTTTGGGGCTTTACCAACACCTTTCAATACAGAGGCTTTGATTTGAGTATCTTTTTCCAGGGTGTTCAGGGAGTTACCGGATACCATGATTTAGATTATCAAAATGTCAGATCATCATATATGGCCATGTTGGATGTAGACTACTGGTTACCTGAAAATCCCAGCAATAAATATCCGACAGGAATTTACAACAGGTCGAACACTTATTCCGATCTTGTAGGTTATTGTGACGCGAGTTACCTCCGTCTTAAGGATATCACTGTTGGATATACTTTACCCGTGAAGGTTACAAAGGGAATTGGTGTTGACAAACTCCGTTTGTATATGAATGCCACCAATTTATTTACTATAACAGAGTGGCCCTTATTCGATCCGGAAACAAGATCTTCAACCGGACCTATGACAAGGTCCTTTATCATTGGTCTAAATGTTAGCTTTTAATAAACTTAAAAAATGGTGATATGAAAAAATATAAATTCATAATAGTATTGTTAAGCGCCTTACTGTTGTTCACATTTGGCTGTTCAGAAGATTTTTTGGATGAAAAGGCTTTAACATTTTATTCGGAAGATAATTATTACAATACTCCGGAAGGAATGGACCTGGCCGTTGTTGATTTGTACGCAAATGTATTTTCGTACATGATCAGTAAGCACAGGACATCATTTTATGAATCATGGGTTTTAGGATCAGATGTTGCAGAACCTGTGCCTATGTATTTTCGTGCGGGAGAAGAAACAATGGCCGGATATACATCGGATTGGAATGCCGAAAGCAAGGATGTTTCCAATGTTTGGATCGATGGTTATGCTGCACTAAACGAACCTAACGTGATATTATCCAATATTGACAGGCCTGAATGGAAATCAGATACTCAAAAAAACAGGATAAAAGGTAATGCTTTATTCTTCAGGGCCTGGTGGTATTTTTACCTTGTACAAACTTATGGAGATATTCCTTTGGTTACGGAACCAGTCGCAGGAGCTAAAACCGATTTTGTAAGAACGCCAAAATCTGAAATAATCGCTCAAATCATAACAGATCTGACAGAGGCTGTGAATATCTTGCCTAAAACAGGAGACCGGAATGGTGAAATAGGAAAAGGAGCCGCCTTACATCTTCTAACGCATATTTATCTTTATCAGAATGAGTGGATAAAAGCGGAGCAAGCAGCAACTCAATTGATTTCAGATGGAACATATCAATTAATTACAGAAAGATTTGGAATTGAGAAAAGTAAAGCCGGGACTCCCTGGACAGATTTATTTTTGGATGGAAATATCAATCGTTGGGAAGGCAATACTGAAACGATCTGGGCTTTGCAAACCGGAAATCAATATACCGTAAAGGGCATAGGGCAATATTTAAAATGCTGTTGGTTAAATAGTTATCAAAATGTTAACGGATTAACATATAGCTTGGAGTATTGGCAGCGAGGAAAATGTATTTTTCGTCCTACAGAATTTTATCTGAACCTTTTTGACCAGGAGGATGACCGGGGGTCGGAGTTTGCGATCAAAAGGATATGGAAATATAACAATGCAGCTTATATAAAATCCCAAAAAGATAAGGGAACCCCTCTTAAGCAACTGGTGAACGGCTCATATGTAGAGGTTGAGGTTGGGGATACTGTTGTAATTAGCGACGAAACCACTGCGAATTGGTTATGGCCCCAACCAACTAAATTTATGGATGTTTTCGGGACAAGCCTTTCAGAAGATTATTCAGATAAAGACATTCCTGTGATGAGGTTAGCTGAAACATACCTGTTCCGTGCTGAAGCCAGGTTTCGCCAAGGGAATCCTTCAGGAGCAGCCAATGATATTAACGTATTAAGAAGAAGGGCGCATGCACCAGAAATATCTTCGGCAAGTATTGACATTGACTTAATACTGGATGAACGTGCCCGGGAATTAATGGGCGAAGTAAACAGAAGGTTTACACTTATCAGAACCGGAAAGCTAATAGAAAGAAACCAACTTTATAATTCCAAGGCGAAAAATAACATCGCTGTTAAGCATAACCTTTATCCTATCCCACAGGTCGAGATTGACAGGATGAAAGATTCACCTGATTTCAAACAAAATCCCGGTTGGGAATAATTCGATTTTCACTAAAAAGGCTGCCAAGGTTTATTCATGTCACGAGTGTAAGCGAATGACTTTGATAATCTCTGAATACCATAACGAATAGAACTTTGGACAGCCTTTAATCGATTTTTCTAAGTTATCTAAAATAATAAGACAAAAGGTCTTCTGTAATTTTGTAAAAAGATGAATGTTCTCAATAAAATATTTCTCATCTTTCATATAGTGCTGTTTTCTACTTCAATCTATTCTCAATCTTGTTTTGAATCTACTCCGGATATAGAATCATTACGCAACCTATACTGTAAAAAGATGGTTGAACGTGCTCAACGTGATGAGAAAACAGAAACACCTGATTGGGTGAAGCAATTACCTGAAAAATTTGCAACACTTCTAAATGAACGACATCTCTATAAAGAGGGCCCTGTATGGGGACTTGCAAAAAGGGATCCCCAAAGCAAGTTATTTTATGACGAAGGTGGCTCATTGTATTTTCTGCGTCTTGCAACAATGTATAATTTGTGGAACAGAATGCCACCTTTAGACGAAAATAAAAGAAAAGAAGCTTTGACGTTTTGGAAAAGTTGGCAAAACCCTATTTCCGGAATTTTTTATGATCCAAAGCACCCTGAGCGTATGGTGAATGAAAAATATATAAAAGCTCTCATTGACTGGTTTGGGGGGAAACCTCTATACCCTTCCAAAACTTCTCAGCAGGCTATTTCTTATGACGAGAACGGTAAAATTAATACAACGATCTTCTTAAACAGGACAAAAAATGATCCGGATTGGGAAAAAGGAGGTTGGGGAGTGGGTTCTCACACCGGGAAAATGGCTAAGGAACTCTGGTATAAAGTAAATGAAGGGCATACTGGATTAATTCCCGATTTAAAATTGGGAATTGAGCAAATACTAAGTCATCAGGATCCGGGATCCGGTTTGTGGGGGCCTCCTCAAGCTGATTTAACGGGAAGAATTGGAGGAACTCTAAAAATTATATCCCGGTTTTATCATGGAATGGGCATAAAGGTTCCTTATTCTCAAGAAATGACTAATTCTATAATTGAATATAGTCAAAATGGAACATGGGAAAGTTTAAGCAGTTTTTGTGTTCCGGTAAATGTAGTAACGACAATATCATATTTACTTGAGACATCTGATTATCGAAAAGAAGAACTATACAATGTTATGGAGTCTATTTTGGAAGGTATCCGCAATAACTGGTTTACACATGATGGTATTCCATTAACTTCATATCGTGACCTGAACAGTATTGGAATAGAATATACCATTATTAATGCAATAGGTATAATTGGAGGTTATTTAAACTGGCAAAATTGTCCTATAAAAAACGATCTACTTGATTCTCCTTTTAATCAAAGAGGGTTTGGATACAGGTATCTCGCAAATGTTGATGAACACGGAAATGTAACTGTTAATGATATCAATCAAATACATATCCCATATAGTGAACATCTCGATTTTTAGGAAACATATGAAGATACAATTTTTAATGTGTTTATTCTGTGCAGTTAATTTCTTACATGCACAAGTCATTGATCCCTTTAATCCGGATTTCATTAAAGGACTAATGGATAAAAACGTGGAGTATTTTCAGAAGGAAATATTTTCGAAAAATCCGCCAAATCCAAGATTGATCAGTTGGAATGGTGCCACTTATTATTCCGGTCTGCTGGAAGCATGGAAATATACAGGTGATGAAGATTACCTGAAGCAAATGACAGAGGTATGCAATATTTTCCGGTGGAAACTATTTCAACAACATCAGAATGCAACGGCCAACAACCTTTTGATGGGAGATATCTACCTGAATATGTACCTGCTTGAAAATGATTCCGGCCGTGTTTCCGGCGTGCAAAAGGAGATAGGGCGGATGATGAAGGCCGGTTGGACAGGGGGAGACTACTGGTGGTGGGTTGATGCACTTTATGTGGGACCGCCTACCTTTGCCCTACTTTCCAGGGTAACGGGCAATCCTGATTACCTCCGTTTTATGCACGAAAAGTGGAAATTAACGTACAATGATCTATACGACGGGGCGGAACACCTGTTTTACCGTGACTCGAATTGGGTTTACAATCCCGACGATCCAAAAACCCGTACTTCCTCGGGGGACAAAATATTCTGGTCAAGAGGCAACGGCTGGGCTGTCGGCGGGATTTGCCGGCTTTTGAATTACCTTCCTGAACACCACGCATACAGGGGGTTTTATGTCAAACTACTGAAAGAGATGCTTCGATCGATTGTTCCCTTGCAGCAACAGGATGGGTTATGGACCAGTAACCTGGTTGATCAGAAAGATTTTCCGGATACTGAGACGAGCGGTTCAGCCCTGTTTTGTTACGCCATGGCCTGGGGAATCAACAAAGGAATTATCAGCAGAAAGAAATATGAACCGATTGTCAGAAGAACCTGGACGGCCTTGGTAAAATGTATCCAGCCGGAAGGATACCTTGGTCAATGCCAGGTAGAAGCTCATTCGCCGGGAAAAGTCAAAGCAAGCGATACCGACTGGTTTGGGCAGGGTCTTTTCCTGCTGGCAGCTACAGAAATACTAAAAATGATGGACGATCAGGTAATGGGTAACAGTTGAAACAGAGCTGAAAAAATGAACAGGAGAACAATAAGTTTTATAGTCTTAGGCCTACTGATATTTAGGAGTATATCTTTTTGTCAGTCTTCTTATGATCGTGTTGAAACAGGAAAGGAAATCAAGGAGTTTAAAACTACGTTTGATGAATATAAGGCTGCTATTCAAAAAAGAAGCAAAACCATAACAATAACTGATAACTGGGGAGTTTTTGTGAAAGGTTGGAAGCGGATTGGAAATGGTCCGATTTTGCCTCCTGTATATGCGGATTACCAATTTCTGCAGGGAGGACCTGTAATGAAAAATGACAATACCTGGTTTTTGTTAATCCAGGCCTATGACGGGAATCAACACACCCGTTTGGCAACCAGTAAAGACGGCTATAAATGGCGACATAGTCCGGGTAACATCATTGTTCCTGAAAAGATATGGGAAGGTACCTATGCATTAGCCAATTGTGCGATTAAAGTAAAAGATGAATACCGGGTGTATTACTTCGGTAAAAGAGGGGCGGTGGAACGCATTGGGCTTATAAGTTCGAACGACATGGTCCATTGGAAAAAAAGTGACGAAAATCCTATTTTTTCGGCCCTTGATTCACGGATGGAAGGTACAAGAGTATTCCCTGATTGCGTAATCAAACACCAGGATTTATATTACATGTATTATGATATCGGATGGGACTATCTTCACTTGGAACATCCCCGTTCCTATAAAATTGGCGTGGCAATAAGTGATGATGGCATTAATTTCCGGGATTCGGAACATAATCCTGTACTGGAAGCAACAAACGGAGATGACGAGGTCTGGGACAGTTGGTACGTAAGCCATGCTGAAGTAGTCAGGGACGGTGAATGGTTTTATATGATGTATACCGGAGCATCTGTCAAATTTGGGAAAGACAAGCGCTGTCAGTCATTTGGACTGGCCCGTGCCAGACATCCTGAGGGGCCATGGGAAAAATATCCTTTGAATCCGGTTCTCCAGCCAACGGGAAATGCAGATTTAACTACCGGCGATTTTGATAGTGTTTTTTTACAGCATCCCCATCTCGTCCACGTTGATGGAGAATGGAGATTGTACTATACAGGCTGGGGATATCATGCAGACGCCACAAATAAAAGTGGAGGGTATTATTCTGTAGGAATGGCTGTGGTAAAAAATTAATAACAGTGAACGAATTAATTTTTCCAAAAATAATATCAGAAATGAAAAAATCAACCCTGATAATATTCGCATTACCTTGGTTCCTTTTGCAGGTCGGGTGTGTTTACCCAAAGGATATCGTGATCACTATGGCAGCAAGTTCCGGTACAAGAGTGGAATATGGTGTGGAGAAGCTGACGGAAACACTCGAAAGCCTCGGTTACATAGTTTACAGGGATACAGCCTCTGCCCCGGCAGGAAGCCTGTTCCTATCGGTTGGTTC